>VGIX01000046.1 GCA_016867725.1 Candidatus Effluviviaceae Genus I sp. | reverse complement strand
GAACGACTTCACCGTGCCCTTCCGGCCGCGCACGAGTTCCCGGAACTGCGCCTTCGTCACGTCCACCACGTTCGGTCCGAGCTTCGCCGACATCGTGTGCTTGTCGAGCTTGCCGTCCGCGGCGTAGTGCACGTAGCCGAACCACCAGAAGCTCAGGGAGAGCGCGGCCCCGTCCTTGAACAGGAACGCGACGCGGCGCTTCTCCGGAATGGCCTTCCTGTCCACGAGGAGCATGTCGCCGCCCATGCCCATGTTGATGAGGAGGTATCCCTTCGTGGTCTTCGTGAAGAGCCACTTCCCGTGGTAGGTGACGCTCTCGATGCGCGCGCCCTCGAGCGCCTTCTTGAACTTCGCGGCGGAGACGTTCAGGCACTTCGGCTGGAGCACCTCGATGCCGGCGATGGTCTTCCCCACGAGGAGCTTCTGCATCTCCTTCGCGCGCGACGCGACCTCCGGGAGCTCGGGCATCTCACACTCCCTCAACCATCCAGATCCGTCCGCACGAGCGTCCAGCCCATCGTGCGGGTGTTGTATACGAGCTCGTAGTAATCGTTCTCCTTCGTCACGACCGCGAAGTAGTGGAGCTTGAACTGCCCCTCGCGCTCCTCCCACTTCCCGTTCACCCTCGCGACGTCGAACACGCGGCTGTTCCACTTGAACCGGAGCGGGTCCATCCGGCCGCCGCTGAACTTCGTGAGCACCGTGACCGACTCGTTGATCTCGTGGACGGTCGGGTCGGTGCCGTCGCGGGGGGCGCTGCGGTTCGTCATAGCTTCGCTCCGATCGGCAGGATGGCCAGGGGCTCGGCGTCGCCCGTTCCCACGACGCTCTTCACGCCGCCGTCGGAGAACGCGCCCACGAACACGGTCGAAAGTCCGAGGCTCTCGGCCTCGAGATAGACGTTCTCGGCCGCGGCGCCCACCTCCATGTGAACGTACCGCTCGGCGCGCTCCCCGTACTTCGCCCTCGTCCGCGCGTACACGCCGGCGATCACGAGGCTCACCGGCGCCGACCGGACGCACGCCTGCGAGAGCGCCTCCGCCGAGAGCGCGTCGCGGACGTCGCCCCGCTTCACGAGCGTGAGCGTGTGCCCCTTCGGAACGTACCGGTACACGCCCGCCGGGAGCCCCTCGACCCTGCCCGCGACCACGAAGACCTCGAGCGGATACTTCGCGCCCGCCGACGGCGCAGCCCTGCGCCCCGAGGACTCGTCCGTGACGCCCTGCGCGGCCCAGAGGAGCTGCGAGAGCTGACCGAGCGTGAGGGGCGCCTCGCCGAACGAGCGGACCGAACGCCTCGCGGCGATGGCCTCCTCGACCGAGAGCGTTCCCTTGAGTGCCGGAGCAGGAAGGGAGATTGCGCTGCCCGCGGACGCCCCGCCCGGCTCCGCGCCCTCCGCCGGCGCCGGGTCGCTCAGCACGAGCAGCGCCGAGAGCAGCAGGATGAGGACCGCCGTGTACGAAAGAGCCTGCGAGATGAACCGGCCAGCCGCGCGCCTTGTCGTGTCGCTCATCGTGTCACCTCCGTGTCGCTAGATCTTCCTCATGAGTCCTACGACCTTGCCGAGCACGCGCGCGTCGCTCCGACGCGCGAGCTCGATGTCCTCGTACGCCGGGTTCGCGGCCCGGAGGACCGCGCTTCCCCGCTGCGAGACGTAGCGCTTCACGGTCGCCTCGTCGTCGAGGAGCGCGACCACGATGTCACCGCTCCGCGCCGACGGCTGCGGGCTCACGATGACCACATCCCCGCTCACGATGCCCGCGTCCTTCATGCTGTCGCCGCGCACGCGGAGCGCGAAGCAGTCCTTCGAGGCGGCGAACATCTCGTCCACCGCGAGCACGCCCTCGACGTTCTCGACCGCGAGGACCGGGCGGCCGGCCGCGACGTGACCGACGAGCGGGATCTCGACGCCGCTTCGCGCCGTCGCGCCGCGCGGATGGTGCTCGCGCCACACGATGCCCCGCGAGATGCCGGGTTCGCGTTTGATGTACCCTTTCTCTTCGAGGACCGAGAGGTGGTAGCGCACCCCGTTCGTCGAGGCGATACCGAACCGCTCGCCGATCTCGCGGATCGTCGGCGAGCGGTCGCGCTCCCGGATGGTCTGCGTGATGAAGTCGAGGATCTTCCCCTGGATGGTCGTGAGGTCGTTCTTCATGGATCCCCCCTCGCCCGGATGTCGCGCCACCCGTCGCGGGTCGCGGCGCCCCGTGGTGCACTGCCCATCTGTGCACCAACCTACTGCACACATGTGCAGGCGTCAAGGGGAAAGAATGGGGCCGCCGAGTCACCCAGGCGGCCCCGTGCCTGCTGCCGGAGCCCTCAGGCTCCCGGCATCTCCCCCTACATCGGCAGCCCCTTGAGCGCCTCGATCCCGCCGCCCGCCACGAGCGCGAAGATGGTGGCGCCCCAGACCAGCATCATGATGATCGTCACTGCGACGCCGATGAGCGCGAGGATGCCGTAGATCATGAAGAACGTTTTGATCTTCCCGAGGCCCGCGACGAGCTCCGCTGCGTTCCCGCTTCGGAACGCCTCGTTGGCCTTCGTCCCGGCGGAGAAGAGCAGGATGCCCAGCCAGATGGGTATCCAGGCGAAGACGATGCCGACGAGCGTGCAGGCCACGAGCGCGCCGTAGATGATCATCAGCACGCCGAGGAACTTCATCCACCCCTTGGCTTCGAAGAGGGGCTTCGCGATGTCCCTGATGCCCGCGGACTCGGACCCGCCCGCCCCCGTCTGCCGTTCGGCGAACTCGCCCATCACGCACCTCCTGAACAGGACCGGTCAACCAGTGAGCGCGGCGGCACGATAGCACCGCGCCCGTGAACCGTCAAGGGGCCCGGTGTGGTAGTATTCCGTCGGTCCCAGCGCGAGGAGGACTCGATGAACATCCTGGTGCTCTTCTGCGGCGGCACGCTCGTCATGGAGGAGAGCGAGCACGGCGTCTGGCGGGTCCCGCCGCGCGAGCGCGCCGTTGACAACCTCCTTTCCTTGGAGCCGCGCCTCGCGGACGTCGCCCAGATCGAGATCCTCTACGTGGACAACATCGACAGCGCCGACGTCACGCCCGCCCACTGGGACCGCATGATCGACGAGATCGAGACACGCTACGACGCGTACGACGGATTCGTCGTGACCCACGGCACCGACACGATGGCCTACACCGCGAGCGCGCTCTCATTCGGCCTCCGTGACCTCGGCAAGCCCGTCGTGCTCACGGGAGCGCAGATCCCCGGGAGGTTCATCGAGACCGACGCCCGAAGGAACTTCGTCAACGCTGTCCGCGTGGCGACGAGCGACGTCGCCGGCGTGCTCGTGGTCTTCGACCGCGAGATCATCCTCGGCGCGCGGGCGACGAAGGTCTCCGAGTCGAAGCTCGCGGCGTTCCAGTCCGCGAACAGCCCGCCGCTCGGCGAGATCCGCGTGGACCTGCGCGTCCACCGAACCGCGAGGCGCCGCCACGACCGGCCGCTCCGCGTCGAGAAGGGGTTCGACCCGAGCGTCATCGTCTCGACGCTCTTCCCGGGGCGCTCGCCCGCGTCCATCCTCGACATCCTCGGGACGGGCATCGGCGCGCTCGTGCTCCGCGCGTACGGCACGGGCAACTTCGCCGCGCACCACCTCGAGGTCCTGGAGCGCGCGGCCGCGCTGGGCGTGCCCGTCGTCGTGACGAGCCAGTGCCTCGAGGGGGCGACGCGGATGGGGCGCTACGAGGTCGGCAGGCGGGCGCTCGAACTCGGCGCCATCGAGGCGTACGACATGAGCATGGAGTGCATCGTGACGAAGCTCATGTGGGCGCTCGCGCGGACACGCAGGCCCGCGGAGATCCGCGAGATCATGCACACGGACTCCTGCGGGGAGGTGACGGCGGCGAGGACGGAGTAGCGTCGCGGCCACGCCGGCGCCCCGCGCACCAGCAAGAAGAACCCCCGGTGTTGCGGCCGGGGGTTCGTGCATCGTACCGCGCGTTGCGACGCGGCTTAGGCCCTCGCCGCGAGCTTGGGCGGCTTCGTCGCGAACGTGATGCCCGCGGCGATCAGACAGAGGACGCCGGTGACGATGAACGCGAGCGTGTAGCCGTCCGTCGCCTCCTTCACTCTAGCCGCGAAGAGCGGACCCAAGAGCCCGCCGACGCCGTAGGCCATGAACACGAACCCGTAGTTCGCGCCGATGTTCTTCGTGCCGAAGAAGTCGGCCGTGACCGCGGGGAAGAGCGCCAGGAACCCGCCGAAGCACAGCCCGACGAGCGAGACGCCGATCCAGTAGTAGGGCGGGAACCCGGGGATGACGTTGTAGAGGAGCATCGCGATGCCCGCGATGAGGTACATGAGGAAGACCGTCTTCATCCGGCCGAGCGCGTCGGAGACGCGGCCCCAGAAGATGCGCCCGAACGCGTTGAAGATGGCGAGGAGCATGACCGCCCCGGCCGCCGTCGCGGCGGAGAGCCCGGCGAGTTCCTGCCCGATGGGCGACGTCTGGCCGATGATCATGAGGCCCGCGAAGCAGCCGAAGAGGTACATCACCCAGACGAGGTAGAACTGCGGACTCCTGAGCATCTGCGCGGTCGAGAACGACTCCTTCGTCATCTGGGAGGTCGCCGGCGGCGTCCACCCGGCGGGCGCGTAGCCCTGCGGCGGGTTCCGAAGGAGCATCGAGGCGGCGACCACGACCACGAGGAAGACGACGCCGAGCGTAGCGAAGGTGTTGAAGATGCCGACGCCGTCAATGAGGCTCCTCGCGATGGGCGCGAGGATGAGCCCGCCGCCGCCGAACCCGGCGACCGCGAGGCCCGTGATGAGGCCGCGCTTGTCGGGGAACCACTTGATGCCGGTCGAGATCGGACAGACGTAGGTGAACCCGATGCCGATGCCGCCGATGACGCCGTAGCCGATGACGAGCATCGGGAACGACTTCCCGAACGCGGCGATGAGCATGCCGAGCCCGAGCAGGACGCCTCCGACCGTCGCGACGAGCCGCGGACCGGCCTTGTCCTGCCAGCGTCCTCCGACGATCGTGGCGAGCGCGAAGAAGATGAGCACGAGCGAGAACGGCAGCGTCGCCTGGCTGGTCGTGAGTCCCAGGCCCCCTTCCGTGATCGCCTTCTCGAGCGGCTTGCGGAAGACGCTCCAGATGTAGATCCCACCCAGGCAGAGCTGGATGAGGATGGCGCCGAGCACGATCATCCAGCGATTGAACGTCTTCTCCCCTGCCATCGCGCCTCCTTGGCTGAGACGGGACCCCCGCGGGCCCGCCGCGCCGAAGCCTCCGGACGCGGACGCGGGCAGCCCCCTTCGGAGCTGCCCGCCGCCCGCGGAACCAACGCTAGTGGGCCTTCCCGATCTCCTCCACCGCCTCGGGATTGGCGAGCGTCGAGATGTCGCCGACGGCCTCGCCGAGCGCCTTCGCGCGGATGACCCTGCGCATGATCTTGCCCGAACGCGTCTTCGGAACATCGTGCACGAACCCGATGTAGTCCGGCCTCGCGATCTTGCCGATCTCCACGCCGACGTGCTCGCGGAGCTCCTTCCGAAGCTCCTCGCTGGGCTGCACGCCCGCCCTGAGCACGACGAACGCGGCCAGCGCCTCGCCCTTGACCTCGTCCGGCTTCCCGATGACGGCCGCCTCGGCGACCTTCGGATGGCTGACGAGCGCCGACTCGACCTCCGAGTTCCCGATCCGGTGGCCCGCGACGTTCAACACGTCGTCGGCGCGACCCTGGATCCAGAAGTACCCGTCCTCGTCCTGCCGCGTGACGTCGCCGGCCAGGTACGTGTCCTTGTACCTGCTCCAGTACGTGCTCTTGTAGCGGTCGGGGTTCTTGTAGAGACCGCGGAGCATCCCCGGCCACGGCTTCTGGAGGACGAGGTTGCCGCCGGCGCTGACAATCGGCTGGCCCTCCTCGTTGTACACCTTCGCGGCGATGCCGGGGAAGGGCTTCGTCGCCGAGCCCGGCTTGAGCGAGGTGATCGGGAGCGGCGTGATGCAGAAGTGCCCGGTCTCCGTCTGCCACCACGTGTCCATGATCGGGCAGCGCTTCCTGCCGACGTGGGTGTGGTACCAGATCCACGCCTCGGGGTTGATGGGCTCGCCCACCGACCCGAGGAGCCGCAGGGACTGCATCGCGTGCTTCTCGGGGTGCTCCTCGCCGAGTCGCATGTGCGCCCTGATGGCCGTCGGGGACGTGTAGAGAACCGAGACCTTGTGCTTCTCGATCATCGCCCACCAGCGGTCGGCCTCGGGGAACGCCGGCGCGCCTTCGTACAGGAGCGAGGTCGCGCCGAGGATGAGCGGCGCGTATACGATGTAGCTGTGGCCCGTCACCCAGCCGATGTCCGCGGCGCACCACCACACGTCGTCCTGCTTGAGGTCGAAGACCCACTTCAGGGTCGCGGCCGTGCCGACCGCGTAGCCCGCGTGCGCGTGCTGGATGCCCTTGGGGCGGCCCGTCGTGCCGGACGTGTAGAGGATATAGAGGAGGTCGTTCGCGTCGAGCTGCTCGGTCGGGCACTCGTCGGACTGCTTGCCGCAGATCTCGTGCCACCAGTGGTCGCGGCCCTGCGTCCACGCCACCGGGTCGCCCATGCGCTTGTGGACAATGAGGTTCTTCACGGTCGGGGCGTTCTTGAGAGCCTGGTCCGTCTGCTCCTTGAGCTGGACCTTGGTGCCGCGGCGCCAGAACTGGTCGCTCGTGATGGCGAGCACGGCCTCGCAGTCCTGCATCCTCTCGGCGAACGCCGTCGGGCTGAAGCCCGAGAACACGACCGAGTGGATGGCGCCGATCTTCGCGCAGGCGAGCATCGCGATGGGAAGCTCGACGACCATCGGCATGTAGAGGCCGACTCTGTCGCCCTTCTTCACGCCGAGGCTCTTCATGGCGTTCGCGAGCCTGTTGACCTCGCGGTACATGTCGGCGTAGGTCCAGGTCTTCGTCTGGCCGTCCTCGCCCTCGAAGATGTAGGCGATCTTGTCCTTGGTCGCCGTCTTCATGTGGCGGTCCAGGGCGTCGTGCGCGATGTTGTACTTGCCGCCGACGAACCACTTGGCCCACGGCGCGTCCCACTCGAGGATCTTGTCGTACGGCTTGTAGAACTCGAGGAGCTCCTTGGCCATCTCGCCCCAGTACCACTCGATGTCCTGGCACTTCGCGAGCAGCTCGTCGAGCGTGTTGAGCCCATGCTTCTTCATCCAGGCCGTTACGTTGGCCTTCTCGACCAGCTCCTTCGGCGGGTCGAACACGCGCTTCTCGGCCAGCAGCACCTGGATGTCCTTCTTGGTCTCCGCCATGTCGCTCTCCTTTCGAGTCCTGCGCTATCTAGAACCTGTAGCCTACAGAAAGCTGGACCCTGGTGTTCTCGTACGCCGGCGTGTCGTCTCCCGAGCCTGCGTACTCCGTCTCCATCTTCGCGTACTCGAAGCCGATGTACGAGGAGGTGGTGGCGCTCCAGATGACGTTGCCGTAGTAGGTGGTGTTCTTCTCGATGGCGTCCGCCGCCGCCCACACCGGCAGCGTCGGATCGTCCCAGCCGGCGCCTACGTTGACCGCGATGTCCGCCGCGAGCTGGACGGCCAGCTGACCCCACCAGCCGCTCGCCTCGATCTCGGCCATCTCCGCGCGCGAGCGCGACGACTCGTACGGCGGCTGCACCGCGATGCCCTGCCCGACGCCGCCCAGGTACACGCCGAGGTTCCTCCCGCTGAAGTACTCGCCCATGACCGTGATCTTCTCGCCGAGCGGGATCGTCGCGTCAACGACGATCGCCGAGCTCTCGAACTCGCAGTCGTCGGCGTCCGACTCCTTGCCGTAGAGGCCGGACACGCCGACCGTCAGGCTCCTGTCGCCGAAGAGCTTCCGGCTGTAACCGACCCTGCCCTGCCATGAGGGCTGCCCGAAGTCCTCGCCGTTCTCGTCGCGTCCCATGTTCCGGTTCGCGCTGGCGGCAAGGGTGAGCTTCCCCGCGTCGGCGAGCGAGACAGCCTTCGTGAGCCGGATCTGCGGCCTGCGGTAGCCCGTGTTGCCTGACTTCCACAGGACGACGTAGTTCAGGGTCGTCGGGTTGAGCGGGGAGATGAGGTCGGCGGTCTGGCCGGCGAGCACCTCGAAGGCGGGGAACGTCATCTCGAGGTACGCCTGCCGCATCATCGGGTTGGCTTTGTTCTCGGCGCCTCCCCCGTAGAAGTCGATCTCGACTCGCCCGGACACCGGGAACCGCTCGCCCTCGGCCGCGTCGAACTTCATGCCGAGGCGCGTCTGGTTCGCCGTCATGTTGAACTCGTCGTCCGCTTCCTCCCCGACGTAGGGCAGCACGATGAAGGCGTAGTCGCCCTTGTCGGTCTTCGCGGAGTCCAGGGACGCGTCGAGTTTGATGTAGCCGTAGAAGGTCGGCGCAGCGAGCGCGACCGAGCTTCCGAGCAGCACCGCCGCGGACGCCGCAAGGACGCAGATGGCGGGCGCGATGGCTCGTGTGACCATGCGTGGATCTCCCCTCTTCGTGGTGGTGATGGCCTTCGACACCACAGCGGGCCGCGGCCCCTCACGGGGTGCAACCGATAATCGGGACATTGTAGCCTGAGGGCCATCGGTGGGTCAATCGCTGAGGCATGGCAGGGCGTCGTGCGGGACCGATGTCTCGCTGAGTATGCGAGGGATGGGCCGTGGAGCAGGGGACAGCACGCGAGTATTCATGAATAGCCGCTCACTCATCCGTGCGCTTGTCGTGCTCCTCGTGCCGGAAGCTCCCCTTGTCGTAGGACATCCCCGGCCGGAACGCCGACATGTCCCGGAGCCGCTTCACGATGCGCGGGAGCGCATCGAGGACGCGGTCCACATCCTCATCGGTCGTCCACCGGCCGAGCGTGAGCTGGAGCGACCCGTGCGCCTCCTCGTGCTTCACGCCGGTGGCGAGCAGCACGTACGACGGCTCGAGCGTCTTCGCCGAGCACGCCGACCCCGTCGAGGCCTGGATGCCCTCGGCGTCGAGCGACAGGATGAGACTCTCTCCTTCGATGTACGCGAAGCGGACGTTGACGTTGTTCGGGAGCCTGCGTTCGCGCGGGCCGTTGAGCGCCGTGTCCGGGATGGCGCCCAGGATGCCGTCGAGCAGGCGGTCGCGGAGCGCCCGCGCGCGGGCGGCGTCCGACGACATCTCGACGCGCGCGATCTCGGCGGCCTTCCCGAAGCCGACGATGCCGGGGATGTTCTCGGTGCCCGAGCGGAGCCCCCGCTCCTGCCCGCCGCCGTGGATCGCGGACTCGACGCGCACGCCCTTCCTGATGTAGAGCGCGCCCACGCCCTTCGGTCCGCAGATGTCGTTCGACGAGAGCGCGACGAGATCGAGCGGGAGTGTGGAGAGGTCGAGAGGCACCCACGCCTCGGCGGCGACGGCGTCGGTGTGGAAGAGCACGCCCGGCTCCCTCTCCTTCACAGCCGACGCGATCTCCCCCACCGGCTCGATGGTCCCGATCTCGCCGTTGGCCGTCATCACGGTCACGAGCGCCGTGTCAGGGCGGATGGCCGCCGCGACGTCGGCCGGGCTCACGAACCCCTCGCGGTCCACGCCGACGAAGGTCACCTCGAACCCGCTGCGCTCGAGGTACTTGAGGGGCGTGACGACCGAGCGGTGCTCGATGACCGACGCGACGACGTGACGCCCCCTCCCCTTCGGGCGCAGCGCCGCGCCCTTGATCGCGAGGTTGTTCGCCTCCGTCGCGCCCGAGGTGAAGACGATCTCCTCCGGGGCGGCGCCGACGAGCGCCGCGACCTGACGCCGCGCCGCATCGAGCGCCTCGCGCGCCGGGTCTCCCGCGGAGTGGAGCGACGACGGGTTCCCGAACCGCTCGGTCATGTAGGGGAGCATCGCCTCGACGACGCGCGGGTCAGCGGGCGAGCCGGACTGGTAGTCGAGGAAGCCTTTCGTGGTCATCAAGCCCTCCTTCGAGAGCGCTCCGCGGAGCGCACCTAGAAGGAGAGCACAGCGTCGGCGTCGAGCGCAAGGTCATTCAGCGTGGCGGCGCCCACGACGTCGCACGCGCCCACGTAGTCGCCGCGCGAAAGCCCCAGCATCTGCGTGCTCTGGTCGCACACCGCGAGCTTCACCCCGGCGTCGGCGGCGCGCTTCAGGACCTCCGCGAGCGACGGGAACGAGCCCAGCCTGATGCGGTCGGCCTCCCCCGTCTTCACGATCGTGACGCCCTTGCCGAGGAAGTACACGGTCGCGTCAACGCCCATCGCCGCCGCGGCCGTCGCGAGGACGAGCGGCGCGTAGGTTCTCTCGGGCGTGTCGACGCCCGAGGTCTGCACGTAGAGAATGCGCTTCTTCTCCGTCATGGTCGCACCTATGCCTTCCTTCTGATGAGGAACCGGAACACGCTCCCGTCGTTCTCGACCGAGACGAGCTCGTGCCCGGCGCGCTTCGCCCAGCTCCGGACATCGGA
>VGIX01000045.1 GCA_016867725.1 Candidatus Effluviviaceae Genus I sp. | reverse complement strand
GACGGTCGCGTGCGACGGCGTGCCGGTGACCCACGTCCTGGCCACGAACCTGGCCGGGGCCTACCCGGTGAGCTTCGGCGAGTCGGTCATCGTCGGCACCTTCCCGATCACGCCGAGCTGCTACTGCATCGAGCTCTGCCACTTCTACGATTTCGAGACGAACTGGGACGGCGGCAACGTCAAGGTGTCGGCCGACGGCGGCCAGACCTGGACGCTCGTCTACCCGTTCGGCGGCTACGACGGCAAGAACACCTCGACCTACTACCCGTGCGCCTGCGTCTGGCAGCAGGACATGTTCACGGGCACGAGCACGACCTTCGTGAGGGACTGCTTCAACCTCGTGGACTTCATCGGCCAGACGGTCATCGTCAGGCTCGACGCGGGCTCGGACAGCTACGCCACGACAGACCTCGGCTGGTACGTGAAGTGGATCAAGCTCGGCGGCGAGGAGCAGTCGCCCGTCGAGGACGCCACCTGGGGCTCCATCAAGGCGATGTACAGGTAGCCTCGGAAGGGCACGCCGGGTTCGCCCGGTGTCATGTGAAGTGAGAGAGGGCGGGAGCGATCCCGCCCTCTCTTCTTGGAGCCGCGACACCGGGCCTAGCGGTGTCGGTCGATGCCCGCGATGAACTCCATCATGTCCGCGGGCAGGAACGCCTCGAGCGTGAGAAGCCTGCCCGTCCGCGGATGAAGGAACTCGAGCCGCGCGGCGTGCAGCGCGTGACGAGGAAGCAGGAGGTGCTCGAGGACGCGCGGCGCGGCCGGGTTCCGCACCGACTCGAGCAGGAGATCAGGCGGCATCCCGTAGATCTTGTCGCCCACGATCGGGTGCCCCGCGTGCTCGAGATGCAGGCGGACCTGGTGCGTGCGCCCCGTGAGCGGGTCCGCGCGCACCACGGCGAAGCCGCCGCGTCGCGACTCGACCCGGAAGAGCGTCCTCGCCGGACGACCGCGCTCGCGGTCCACGACGCGGCGGGCGACCGGACAGTCGCGCCCCGCCGGCGCGATCGGCGCGTCCACTTCGAACGCGTCGCACGACGGCTCTCCGCGCACGGCCGCGACGTACTCCTTCGCGACCTCGCCGCGCGCGAACGCGCCCGAGAGGGCGCGCGCCGCTTCGCGGTTCCCGGCGAGCACGACGACGCCGCTCGTCTCGCGGTCGAGCCGGTGCGCGAGGTCGAGCGGCCGACCGAGGTCCGCGCGGACCCGCGCGACGAGCGTGTGTGTGAAGTACGAGCCGCCGGCGTGGCAGGGGATGTTCCCCGACTTCGACACGGCCACGACGTCTTCGTCGTCGTGAAGGACCTCGTACGAGAAGTCCACCGGCGGCTCGACGACGAGGACCTCGTACTCCACGAGGTCGCCGCGCCCGACGGGCGTCTCAGGCCGCCCCGGAGCGCCGTTGACCGAGATTGAGCCTGCGGCAAGGCGCGCGGCCCACGTCGCCGCGTCGAGATAGCGGAATCGATGCGCCAGGTAGTCGGAGAGCCGCCATCCGTCGTGGTACGGGTCCACGCGCGTCGAGAGCCGGATCGCGCGTGGGCCGCCCCCGTTGCGGTCGTCGCCGCTCATCGGGTACGATGCCGGTCGCGCGCCGGCGGCGGCGGGGCATTGGTCATCGCACACGGAGGTCGGTCCATGGACGCATCGCGCCTCAGGCAGTTCCGAGAGCGGCGGGAAGCGCAGAACGAACGGGTCCACGCCAAGGGGCACCTCGGGATCGAGCGGTTCTTCGCGCTGGACGCGCGGGCCTACGCACCCGGCGCGCTCGACGCGAAGACGAAGGAGCTCCTCGGCCTGGCCTGCTCCATGGTGCTCCGCTGCGACGACTGCATCGCGTACCACATCGTCCGCTGCGCCGAGGAGGGAGCGTCCGACGACGAGATGCTCGACGCCATGAACGTCGCCCTCGTCGTGGGGGGCTCGATCGTCATCCCCCATCTCCGGCGCGCGGTCGAGACGCTCGACGGTCTGCGCGCGGAGGCGTAGCGGGTCGGCGCCGTCGGCGCGACGCGGCGCCGGCCGAGGCCCGTCCCGCGACGCGGCGCCGGCCGAGGCGCCCCCCGGCTCTCACGCTACCGCCGCGCGGCGATCTCGTCGAGGAGCACCTCCACGGCCTTCTCGAGCTGCACGTCCGCGCCGGACGCGATGCCCTCGGGCGCCGCGTCCACGCGCACGTCGGGCTCGATGCCCAGGTTCTCGAGGTTCCTCCCCTCGCCGTCGTACCACCCCGACCCCGGCACGCGGAACCCGGTGCCGTCGATGAGCTCGAGGTCGTTCGTGCCGATGACGGCCCCGTACGTCGGCGTGCCGACGACGGGCCCGAGGCCGAGCGCCTTCCACCCCATCGGGAAGATCTCCGCGTCGCTGTAGCACGACTGGTCGATGAGGAGCACGAGCGGCTTCGTCCACAGCTCGAGCGGGTTGTAGGACGGCGGGCGCGTCCGCGTCGTCTCGTAGCCGTACACGCGCCGGTCGAGGTATCGGAGGATCCCGTCGTGGACCGAGCCTCCGCCGTTCCCGCGGATGTCGATGACGAGCCCGTCCTTGCCCCGCCCCTGCGCGAAGAGGTCCTCCTGGAACCGGACGAGGTTCCCGAGCCCCATGCCCGGGATGTGCACGTAGCCCGCCCGGCCGCCGGACAGCCTGTCCACGAGCGCCCGGTTCTCGCGCAGCCGCGCCTCGTAGACAAGCCGCTGGTGCGTCCCTCCGCCGACCGGCCGGATACGCACCTCGCGCTGCTTCCGCCCTGCGGCGCTCTCCGCAACCTGGATGACAATGTCGCGGTCCACCGTGTCGTTGAAGAAGCAGGCGGGGTCGGCCCCGACCGGCACCGGCTCGCCGCTCACGGCGACGATGTACTCGCCCGCCCGGATGCCCGCGCGGTCGGCCGGCCCGTCGGGGATGACGCGCCGCACCCGGAGACCGGGTCCCGCCTGGCGCTCGTCGGCGTAGAGACCGAGGCTGCCCGTTGACGCCCCGCCGCCGTCGCCCTTGTAGATGCCCAGGTGCGACGCGGAGAGCTCACCGAGCATCTCGCGCACGACGTCGCGGAACTCCCGCTCCGTGTACGCCGCCATCGCCAGCGGCTCGTAGCGCCGGCGGACGGCCTGCCAGTCCACGCCGTGGAAGTCCTCGTCGTAGAAGCCGTTCCACAGCATGCGCCACGCCTCGTTGAACATCTGGCGCCGCTCGGCGGGGATGCTCACGGTGAAGAGCCCCGACACGCTCACGTTGCCCCGGCTCTTGATGCTCCCCGACTCGGGGTCCACGGTCACGGTCGCGATGTTCCCGCCGTGCGCGACGTAGTAGCACGTCGTCCCGTCCCCGTCCCAGACGATCCCGCGCGGGTCGCAGCCGCCCTCCGAGACCTGCGTGAGGCGGTCGCCCTTCCAGTCCACGATCCACAGGTCGTCGCTTCCGAGCGTCTCGGAGCGGAACGCGTACCTCTTTCCGTCGGGGCTCTGGGCGTAGAAGTCGTACCCGCCGCGCATGTTCATCACGGTCACCGTGCGCTCGCTCAGTCCGTCGAGGTCGATGCGGACCTGCGCGGGCGCGTCCTTGCCCTTCGCGCCGTCCTTCTCCTTCGCGTCGTCCCCGTCGTCCCGACTCTCCGTCCCGGCGTCCTTCTCCTCGTCCTCGCGCACCGACGCGGGCTTCCAGAACTCCTCGCGCGTGAGCCAGATGTACTTGAGCATGTACTGCCCGTCGTCGGTCCGCGAGGCGAACGAGAGGCGCTTCCCGTCGTCGGTCCAGCGCGGCTGGAAGTCGTCGTTCGGATGGAGCGTCGCGTTCACGGCCTCGCCGCCCGCGGCCGGAACGACGAAGATGTCCTCCTTGTGCCCCATCGTCGTTCGGCTCACGGCGACCCACCGGCTGTCGGGGGACCAGTCCATGTGGAGGATCTCGGCCTCGGGGAGGAGCTGCCGCTTTCGCCCTCCCCCGGCGGCCATGGTCCAGAGGTAGCCCGCGCCCAGCTTGTAGGCGATGATCGCCCCGTCGGGGGACGGACGCGGCGCGAGCTCGTCATCGGGTGAGTCGGTGAGGCGGCGCACCTCTCGCTTCACGGCGCGCGAGAGCCGCGCCTCGCCGTCCTCGGCCGACGCGACCGCGTAGAGGTCGTAGTTCCCCTCGCGGTCGGACGCGAAGAGGAGCGTCCGGCCGTCGGGCATCCACGCGATGTCGCGCTCGCGGGCGGCCGTCTGCGTCACGCGTTGGGAGCGACCCGTCTCGCCGTCCTCGAAGGAGAAGACGTAGATCTCGCCGCGCATGACGACCGCCAGCTCGTCCTCGTCGGGGGACAGCGCGAACTCGGTCACGCCGCCGGACAGCGTCGTGCGGAGCTCGCTGTTCCACTTGAGGTCGCTCGGCGCGTCGATCGGGACCTCTTCGGGCTCGCCGTCGCGAACCCTGAGCTTCCAGAGCCCCGCGTTCCACTCGTACGCGATGAGGGTGCCGTCCGCCGAGATGCTCGCGAAGCGGACGGCGCCGGAGGCGTGGCGCGTCACCTGCACGGGATCGCCAGCCACGGGCTCGCCTGAGGCGCCGGGCGGGGGAAGCGTCAGAGAGACCTTCCACAGGTTCATCACGCGGTCGTCCCGCTCGGACGCGAAGTACAGCGTCGCGCCGTCGGCGCCCCACATCGGCCGGTCGTCGTCGCCGGGCGAGGCAACGATGCGGTAGCTCGGTCCGCCGTCGAAGGCTCGAAGCCAGATGTCCCGCGACGCGCTGCCGCGGTAGTGGCGGCGCCACCACTCGGTGCCGCCCTGCACGAACGCCACCCAGCGGCCGTCCGGCGACACGGCGGCGCTCATCGCCCGGTCGCGAATGAGGCGGCGCGGGGCGCCGCCGGCGGCCGGCACGATGTAGAGCTGCGCCCGCAGCGTGTCGCGGTAGGACCCGAAGAGCACGCTCTGGCCGTCGCGCGTCCAGCACTGGGCCTCGTCCCAGCCGCTGTGGCAGGTGATCCTCGTCGGCGCGCCGCCGGCGGCGGGCATCACGTACACGTCCTCGTTGCCCTCGCGGTTCGACGTGAACGCGATCCGCGAGCCGTCGGGCGACCACAGCGGCGTGTCGTCCGCCGCCTCGTGGACCGTCAGGCGCTCCGCGCGGCCGCCGTCCGAAGGCACGACCCAGAGGTCGCCCATGTAGGTGAACGCGATGAGCCGCCCGTCGGGCGACGGAGCGGGGCGCCGGGGGTTGAGGACAACGCTGCCGCCCTCCGCGCTGACGGTCGGACGCGCCGCGGTGAGAGCCTCTCCACGCGCGGCGGCGACCCCGCTCCCCGCGACGGCCACCGCGAACGCCGCGGCGGCAAGCGCGACGCGCGCCACCTTTGATCCCTGCTGCACCATTCGACCCTCCCTTGCGAGGCGCTCACGAGACGCTGCGATCGGCAGAAGGGCTGTCTACGGCGGGGTGACCGGCGGGAAGAGGAAGCGGAGCGCTGCCGGGAGCCTGGCGGCCCAGGCGCGCTCGTCGTGCCCCGCGCCCTCGTCCTCGAAGTACTGGAGCGTGCGCCCCGGCTCGAGCCCCTTGAGCGCGAGCGCGTCGCGCATCCTGCGGTGGAGCGCGATGATGTCCGGCACGCCGTCGCCGTCGCTGTCGCTCCGGTCCTCGGCAGTGCCCATGTCGATCCACACGCGGAGACCGCGGGGCAGCGGCGACTCCTTGACGAAGTCCACGATCTGTCCGTCCGCCCACTTGTAGGCCGTGGACATCGCGCCGACGCGCGAGAACGCGCCGGGGTGCGTCCAGGCGAGGTAGATGGAGACGATGCCGCCGAGCGACGAGCCCATGACGCCGGTGTGCTTGCCGTCCGGAAGCGTCCGGTACGTCGCGTCGATGAACGGCTTGAGCTCGTTCAGGAGGAACGCGGCGTACCGGTCGGCTTCGCCGCCGCGGTGCGGCCGGCTCGGGTCGGGAACGGGCGTGTACTCCGCCGCTCGCCGCTCGCCGCCGTTCTCGATGCCGACGACGATGAGGGGCTCGATCTGCCCGGCCTCGACGAGCCGCGTGACCGTCTCGTCCACGCCCCACTCCACGCCGATGAACGCGCTCCGCGCGTCGAAGAGGTTCTGCCCGTCGTGCATATAGAGGACAGGATACCTCGCGTCGGGGTCCTCTTCGTACCCGGGAGGCAGGAACACGTGGACGGTCCGGCCGCCGCCGAGGGCCGCGGACGGGAAGTCCGCGTGCACGCGGAGGTCCCCGACGACGGTGGGAGCGCCTCGTCGCTCCTCTCCCTGGTCCCGCCAGTTCGCCACCTCGTCGCGCAAGGTCGTGCTGCTCGCCCGCTCCAGACGGCGGTTCGCGATCTCCTCGAAGCCCGGGCCCTTCTCGACGGTCTCCCAGGTTCCCCGCGTGAACTTGTACTCGAAGTCGAACGCGTCCGGCACCTCGAGCGTGACGGCGTAGAGCCCCCCGCCGAGGTCGCCCAGCTCCATCCCCGCCGGGTTCCACGGTCCCAGCGCGTCGATGTTGCCGGAGATGAAGACGCGCGCGCCCGCGGGCGTCGTCGCGGGCACGCGGACCATGAGCGTCACGGTCGCCGCGCGGGAGATCTCCGGGCTTCCGCTCAGCGATGCGAAGGCCACAAGCGCCCCCAGGAAGGACAGGTGTGAGTGCCGGATCATGATGCCTCCTGACGGCGAGGATACCGCCCCCGCTCCCCGCGCGCAACCGCGGTCAGGGGCTTGGCGCGCCTGAGCGCATGGTCTATACTGCTCCTCTGAACGCGGCCGGACTCCACCACGGAAGGCGCCGCGGAACGAGCGCCGGCGCGTGCCGGCACGGAGGCGAGCATGGCCGGGACCCAGCGATCGCGCAGGCCCCGCGAGGGAAAGCGCCCGGAAGCCCCGGGGGGCGAGGGCGTCGGGACACCGCAGAGCGAGGCGGCCGGCGCGGTCTTCGAACTTCCGACCCCGATCGCCGAGGGCGGTCTTCCGCTGTGGCAGGTGCTCGCGTCGCGGCGCTCCGTGCGCCACTACGGCTCGAGACCGATGACGACGGCCGCGCTCTCGCAGCTTCTCTGGTCCACGCACGGCGTCACCGGCCGATCCGGCGCGCGCGAACTCCGTAACGCGCCGTCCGCCGGAGCGTGCTACCCCATCGATGCGTACGTCGTGGTGAACAACGTGAAGGGGCTCGATCCGGGGCTCTACCGGTTCATCCCCGACGACCACGCGCTCATGCTCATCCGCGCGGGCGACGTGGGCGCCGAGGTCGCGAAGGCCGCGCTCGGGCAGACGATGTGCAAGCAGGCCTCCGTCACGCTCCTGTGGACGGCCGTGCTCCCCAGGACCACGGGGCGCTACGGAGAGCGCGGGCACCGCTACGTGTTCCTCGACGCGGGGCACGTGGGTCAGAACACCTATCTCGCGGCGACGGCGCTGGGCCTCGGATGCTGCACGATCGGCGCCTTCGACGACGAGGCGATGGACCGCGTCGTCGGCGCTGACGGCACGGTCGAGACGACGGTCTACGGAGCCTCGGTCGGCCCCTCGATCGAGGACCGGCAGCCGCCGGGACGGAGGATCCGTTGAGCCGCCCGTCGGACGACACCGGCGCCTGGAAGCTCCTCGCGATCGCCGCCGCGGTCGCGGCCGCCGTCTTCGCGGTGCTCTGGCTGGGCATGACGCTCACCGCCGAGCCGGAGAGCCTGCTCGTCGCGGTCGTCAAGATCGTCTACACCATCCTGATCGTGCTCGCGGCGATGGCGGGGCTCCGATGGCACACCGCGGCCGGAATCGGGCTCGTCGCGGCGGCGCTCCTGGCGGTGGCGTGGGTGCTGCTGCGGGCGCCCTACTACCCGCCGCTCGGCGCGCTCAGGACGCTCCTGCTTCTCGCCGTGCCCGTGGGACTTTCGGGCGTCTTCCTCGTCCTGGCGGGCGGCATCAAGGCCGGCACGTGGCCTCCGGACCGCGCGGGGCGCCGCGCCGCCGGCTGACCGCGGCGTCGAGCAGGAGTCCCTCGAGGTCCTCCGCCATCCTCTCGTACGTGAAGAGCGAGCGGGCCCTGGCCAGGGCCGAGCCGCCCAGCCTGCGCGCAAGCGCGGGGTCTCTCAGCAGCTCCTCGATCGCGCGGGCGAGCGCCCGCTCGTCTCCCGGCGGGACGACGAGCCCGTCCTCCCGGTCGCGGACGGCCTCTCTGGTCCCCGACACGTCCGTCGCGACGATCGGCGCGCCGACGGACATCGCCTCGAGCAGCGTATTCGCCATCCCCTCGTTGAACGACGAGAGCGCGAAGACGTCGGCCGCTCCGAGCAGGTCTCGCACATCGTCACGGAAGCCCGCGAACACGACCGCCTCGGCGACGCCCGCGCGCCGCGCCTCCTCTTCGAGGTCCTTCCGCCGGCCGCCCTCGCCGACGATCACCAGCCGCGCCCCCGGCACCTGCGACCGCACCTCCGCGAAGGCCCTGATCAGCGCGTCAAAGCCCGTCATCCGCGCGAGTCGCCCGACCGCCACGACCACGGGCGCGCCCGGCTCGACGCCCAGCGACTCCACGGCGCGCCGAGCGGCCGGCCGGCGAGACGCGCGGTCAGCCCGCCGACCCAGTGCTCGCGCTGCTTCGTGAGCACGAGCACGTCCGGGCGCTCGGCGCGAAGCGCGCCGGCGAGCGACGCGAAGGAGATCGGGTTGACATCGCCCGGGAGCCACACGCGGCGAGCCGGCAGGCCGCGCGCCTCGACCTGGCGGAGGACGCGCTCGTGCGACCAGAGCGCCATGGCGCCGTGCCCGCGCCCGGACAGCGAGCGCGCGGCCTCGAGCGCCCACTTCTCGGTGCCGCCCCAGTCGCGAGAGGTCACGCAGAAGAGCACGGTGAGCACGCGGGCCATGTCACGCTCCTGGGCTGCCGTCGGGCCCGGCACCATCCCGTGCGAGGAGAACCCTGAGAGCCCGGACCGCCTCATCGCGCACGGCGTCCCGGGTCGCCTCGGTGACCCGGAGCAGCACGATGTCGTCGCGCGCGCGGATCGCGTCGAGGAACGCGTTCGACCGGTCCTGGACGGTCGCAAGGACGGCGACCGGCGAGTCGAGCGCGGTGAGCACAGCGCGCTGGAACCGCTCCGAGCAGAGCTCCATGCGCCCGATCTCGTCCATCACGACGAGGCGCGCGCCGGCGACGGCGCGCTCGACGGCCGGCACGCCCACGCGCTCGAGATCGTCCCGGTTCACACCGTATCGCCCGACGCGGTAGGGGCTCTCGAGGTCCACGCGTGCGAGCACGCCCGAGGCGGACCCGTCGAGGTCCTCGATCAGGAACCCCACGCGCTCGCCGCCCTCGCGGATCTCCCTCGTGACGAACCCCATCGCGCGCACGCCCAGACGGGACGCGACCGCGCGGATGAGCGTGGTCTTCCCGACCCCGGGGCGCCCGGTCACGAGGACGTTCTTGCGACGCGTCGCCACGCCCGCTCCCCCACCCCTCTCTCCGAGGACGGACCGCAGCCACGCCCTCGCCCGCGCGACGTGCGTCGCCGCCCAGTAGACGCGCCCGCACGACGGGCACCTGGCGAAGCGCGACTGCGTCGCGAGGACGTACGGCGGCACGAGCCCGCCCATCTCATCGGCGTGGGCCTCGGTAACGGGCACGTTGCAGCGCAGGCACCGGGAGAAGAACCCCGCGGGGTCGGGCGACAGGCCAAGCTCGCGCGCCACGAACCTGAGCTGGTCCGCCACGCGGTCGCCCTCGACGAGCACGACGCGGACGGGCAGGCGCGTCGCGGCGATCTCACGGTCGCGGGTGAGGATCACGCGCCCGTCGCGCAGGGCCGCGAGCCGGATCTCCTCGTCGGGGGCGTGGGCGGCATACGCGGCGTCGTACCCCAGCATCCGGAGCGTCTTCGCAAGTCGCCCGAGCATCGCGTCGGCGACGAAGGTCGGTCCGCCCTGCCGCGACTCGGAGTTCATCGTCCCGGCCGCCCTGACACGATGCTCGTGTAGACGCGCTCGTTCCCCTCGACCATTCTCTCGAACGTGAACCGGTCCCTGACCAGGCGCACCGCGTTCGCGCACAGCCGCGCCGCGAGTTCTCTGTCGGACACGAGCCGCACGACCGCGTCCGCGAGAGCCCTCGGGTCCTCGGGCGCGACCAGAAGTCCGGTCTCACCGTCGAGCACGATCTCGGGGATCCCACCGACCCGTGTCGCGACGACCGGTCGCCCGGCGGCGAGCGCCTCGAGGATCGCGACAGACAGACCCTCGCGGGAGCGAGGGGAGTTCGCAAGGACGTCCATCGCCGCGAGGACTTCCGGTATGTCCTCACGATATCCCGCCATGACGACGCGATGGCCCAGCCCGGCTGCGGCGACGGCGGTCCGCATCGCCTCCGAGTCGGTGCTCTTCCCTACCAGAAGGAACCAGGCATCCGGTACGGCCTCAAGCACCAGACGCGCCGCCCGAAGGAACACGTCGTGTCCCTTCCAGCCGGGATAGAAGTTGGCGACCTTGGCGATGAGTGGCGCCCGGTCCGGCACCCCGAGCTCACGCCGCACGCGCCCGCCATCGAGCCCGGGACGGTACCGCGTGGTGTCCGTCCCGCTGTACACGACGCTGATTCGCTCTGGGTCAACGCCGTAGTCCACGAGCACGTCCTTCACTGCCTGGGAGATCGCAACGATCCTCGTGACCACCCCCGACGTGTACTTGATGCGACTGCCCAGGTTGTCCTTCGGCCTGTGAGCGACGCGGCGCGAGACAACGAACGGGCGGCGCGTCAGCGCGGCCGCGATGAGCCCCAGCGTGTGCGCGTGCGCGCGGTGCGCGTGGACCACGTCAACCGAGCGTGCAGCGATGAGACGCGCCAGGCGCCCAATGACGAGCGGGTGGAGCTCCGAGATCAGGTCCATCGGGACGACGTCGATCCCCGCCGCGCGCGCCCGCCCATCGAGGATGCTCCCCCCCGTCGTCACGAGCGTCACGCGGTGCCCCCGCTTCGCCAGCCCCTCGCAGAGGGCCAGCGTCTGGGCCATCGCCCCGGTCCACGACGGGGACTCGATGATGTGGAGAACGCTCAGGCGGTCGTCGCTCATGGATGCCTCCACGCCGGACTGAACCAATGGCGACGCGATGCTACCCGCCGGCCGCCGCCCCGGCAACCGGAGAGAGCGGAAGGCCCGCGGACCCTGCTGCCGAATCCCGGTCGCCGCTCACACGGACACCGGCGCGCAGACGCAGACCTGGCAAGGGCCACTCCCGTGGT
>VGIX01000044.1 GCA_016867725.1 Candidatus Effluviviaceae Genus I sp. | reverse complement strand
CCGTCTCCGGCCCGCGCGGCGCGGGAGCGGCGCCCGTCGCCCGCCCCTCCGCCACCGCCCTGACCGCCTCGACGGCCTTCACGTAGCCGGTGCACCGGCACAGGTTCCCGGTGAGGTGCTCGCGGATCTCCTGCTCTGAGGGATGCGGATGCTCGTCGAGCAGCGCCTTCGACGAGACGATCATGCCCTGCATGCAGTACGCGCACTGCGCCGCGCTGCGAGCGAGGAACTCCGTCTGGAGCGGATGCGGGTTCGCGGCGTCCCCCACGCCCTCGATGGTGGTGACCGCGCGGCCGTCGACGCGGGCGGTGAGCACACTGCACGACGGAACGGGGCGGCCATCCAGAAGCACCGTGCACACGCCGCAGTTGCCGGAGCGGCACCCCGCCTTGACGCCGGTGAACCCGCTTCGCCGCAGCGTGTCGAGCAGGACCTCGCCCGGATCGACCGCAAGCGCGATGGGCTTCCCGTTCAAGGTGAACCGGACGGTCATGCGCCTACTCCTCCGCCCCGGCCACAGGCAGAACCCCGCCCGCCCGCGCGAGCGCCCGTCGGGCCGCCACGCCGGCCAGGCGCGTTCGGTACGCCGCGCTCGCGCGGTGGTCGCTCCTCGGCGTGACCGCGGCGGACACCATCCGGCCCGCCTCCTCGAACACGGCCGGCGACGGCTCCTTCCCCGCGAGGAACGCCTCGATGTCCGGCCGCCGCGCGGGCGGGCCGCCCACGCCGTTCAGCGCCAGCCGCGCCTCGGCGATCCGCCCGCCGTCGAGCCGCACCGCCGCCGCGCAGTTGACGAGCGCGACGTCGAGCCGCTTGCGGCCGTGCTTCTCGAACGCGCCGCGAAGCCCGGGTGTGGCGGCCGGCACGCGGACGTCTGCGATGAGGTCCCCCCGAGCGAAGACCTCGCGGCGGGCGGCGTAGAGGCGGTCGATTGGAACGATGCGCTCGCCCGAACGCCCCATGACCCTGACCGACGCATCGAGCACGAGGAGCGCCGGCGGCAGGTCCGTCGGGAAGTGCCAGGCCATGAGGTTGCCCCCGACGGTGGCGAGGTTCCTCACGGTGTGATTAGCAAGCCAGGAGGTCGCCTCGCGCAGGAGCCCCCCGGCCGGCCGCCCGGCCTCGGTGGCGCGCAGAAGCTCACCGACGGTCACGGTTGCGCCGATGATCAGCGTTCCGGACGAGCCGGCGGCCGTGTCCACGCGAAGGCCGCCCAGGCCCGCCGAGGTGAGGTCCACGAGGAAGCCCAGGCGCCGGGACCCGCTCGTCACAAGGATGGTCCCGCCGGCCACATAGAGCCCGCTCCCCTCGCTCTCCGCGAGGAGCCGCACGGCCTCCGCCGCGCTCGCAGGACGGCGGATCTCCCTGAGGTCGAGCATCGGTCGCTCCCATCGCGACGGCGGCCGCCCCGGTGTCGCCGGCGCCGGCCGCGCCATCACCCGGAGGATACGCGCTCCCGGGCGGGTCTTCAAGGTCGAAGGCCCGCCCGGAGCGCCCGCGGCTTGCCCGTTGACGCCTCCCTGACACTCGACTATCCTTGTGTCCCGATGGCAGCCGTGTCTCCTCGGGATCCCGCGCCGGGGACAGCCATCCCACCGGTCAGTCGTTGAGGGCGCGCCGCGTGCGCGCGCCACACGCGTGCCAGGTGCCTCTCTCGAAAGGAGATGCCGCATGTCGCACCGCATCCATGTGCTTGCGGCGACGGCGCTCGCCGCGTTCGTCGTCGCGGCGCTCGCGCTGCCCGCGCTCGCCGTTCCCAGGACGTCGCTCGGCGAGATGTTCCAAGGTCCCAGCTGACCCTACTGCCCCTCCGCGGTCGCGGGGTTCAGAGACCTTGTCGCCTACTATGGATACGACGGATTCGTTCCCATCACGTGGTACACGTCATCCCCTTACGTGATCCCAGCCATGTCCACGCGCAGGACCTTCTACGGTGGGGCCACGGGCATCCCGAACGCGTGGTTCGACGGCGAGGACAACGTCTACGGCGGAAGCACGGCGCCGACGATGTTCCCAACGTACAATCCCATCGTCGCCGCGAACATCGCCGAGGGGAGTCCGATCCTCGTCAAGCCCGTGGCCAAGTTCACATCGGCAACGGCCGGCACGCTGTTCGTGGACATCGACGTCATGGATCCGGTCACGACCACGAACAACAAGGTCCACTTCGTCATCGTCGAGGAGGGCATCGAGACGTACGGCGCGACGCCGGGCATGGCTCGCGCAATGCTCGCCGACGAGACCTTCGCGCTGACGTCGCCCGGCGAAGCGGTGAGCTACGCCAAGGCGTTCACGCTCGGGACCTCCTGGAAGCTCGACAACATCGGGTTCGTGGCGTGGGTGCAGTGTCACAACATCCCGCGGCGGGTGCTTCAGGCGGCGCGCTGCACGCGCGGGAACGGCATCGCGGTGTCCCCGGCCGAGGGGCTGCTCGCGACCGGGCCGATCGGCGGGCCGTTCAACCCGGGGAGCGTCACGTTCGAGGTCGAGAACCTCGGCGGAGCCGCGATAGGCTACTCGGTCACGGCGACGAAGCCGTGGGTCACGATCCTGAACGGCTCCGGGACCATCCCAGGCGGTTCATCGGTCGAGGTCACGGCGGAGCTGAACGTGCTTGCCTCGGCCCTCGGCGGCGGCGTCTACAGCGACGTGCTCACGTTCACGAACACGACCAACGGCATCGGCAACACGACCCGCGCCCTCGGGCTCGAGGTGGGCGACCGCGTCGTCGTGTACTCGTTCCCGATGGACACGAACCCCGGCTGGACCACACAGGGGCTCTGGGCGTACGGGCGGCCGATGGGCGGCGGCGGCCAGTACGGTTACCCCGATCCGATCAGCGGCCACACGGGCGCGAACGTGTACGGCTACAACCTGAACGGAGACTACGAGAACAACCTGCCGGAGCGGCACCTCACGACCCCCGCGCTCGACCTCACCGGCTACGCGGGCGTTCAGGTGAGCTTCTGGAGGTGGCTGGGCGTCGAGCAGCCCGCGTACGACCACGCCTACTTCAGGGTGAGCAAGAACGGCACGACGTGGTCCACCATCTGGTCCAACACGGCGACGATCGAGGAGAACGCCTGGAGCCAGCACACCTACGACATCTCCGCGTTGGCCGACAACACCACCGTGTACCTGCGCTGGACGATGGGCACGACCGATAGCAGCTGGCAGTACTGCGGCTGGAACATCGACGACGTCGAGATCACGGGCATCCTGGTGACGGCCTCAGGCGTCGAGAGCCCGGGAGTCGTCTCGCGCGTGTCCCTCCTTCCGAGCAGCCCGAACCCGTTCCGCGAGTCCGCCACCATCGCGTACAGCGTCCCGGCGGCGGGGCGCGTGAGGATCGCTGTCTACGACGTGGCCGGGCGCCTGGTGAGAACCGTCGTGGACGACGACGTCGAAGCCGGCCTGCACGCGACGCAGTGGGACGGCAGGGACCGCTCGGGCACGGCGGTGGCCTCGGGCGTGTACTTCTGCCGCATCGAAGCCTGTGGCACGTCGGATACGAGGAGCATCGTCGTGCTCAAGTAGAGCTGGGGAGTGCCTGAGCTGGAAGCGCGGAGCCCGGCCCCGATGGGCCGGGCTCCCGCGTTGGCGGTCGGGCAGTCAGCGGCCGCCGATGAAGGCCTACAGCGTCCAGGCGTATCCGACCTTCGCGAAGAACGTCCTGTCGGTCTGGGTGAGGTCCACGGTCCCGCTCCCGTAGTGCGCGTCGCCGTAGCCGAGGAAGAGCACGGTCTGCGGGTTCAGCTTGTACGAGAAGAGGACCTGGCTCGTGAGGCTCTGCTCCTCGGGCTCGACGGGGAATGGGTGAAGCTCGGGGGCGCGGTCGCAGTCCACGTACTGGAGGATCGCCCGCACGAACATCTCCGGGGAGAACTGGTAGACCGCCTTCAGGTAGGTCACGTTCGCCGTGTAGAGCCTTCCTTCGTCCACGTTCATGCGCTCGTAGCGCTGCCCCACGTTCGCCGAGAGATGACGCCCGGCCTTGAGACCGACGTACGGGAAGACCGCGACCAGATCACCGTTCCGCGCGTTCGCGTAGTCGATGGCGCGCGCGTACTTCCCCTCGAGCATGGCGAACAGCCACCCGGTGGGCCAGAAGCCCGTCTCGACCTCCGCGGACCAGGTGTCGAACTCCTCGCCCGCGAACACCTCGGTGCCCACCCAGCCGTCCGCCTCTACGTGCGACTCCTTCGGACCGTTGTAGTGCGCCCAGAGACGCGCTCCCTCCGCCCGGACATCGCCGTCCTCGGTCTCCTCGCGCCGGTAGCAGCCGCCGGCGTTCAGCATGGTCCACCAGCTCCCCGCGTCCCGCTGCCAGGTGTGACCCGCCCCCAGCTCGACGTCGCGGTGCCCTACGTCAGGCACGAACCCGAGGTCGTTCCGGAACCCGCGGCTGACGTCGTAGTACTGCCCGTACACGTCGAGCCCGCTCGTGTACCGCCCGACGTGCAGCGAGTAGACGTGGCCGTCGAACCGGCCGCTCTCCTGCGAGTAGTCGGCGGCGAGGCTGTCGGGGTAGTCGGTGGACGAGAACAGCGCGGCCGCGTTCACGCCGTACGTTCCCGCGAGCATGAGGTCCGCGCGGACGCCCCCCATCTGGTTCGCGTACTCGTCGCCGCGGCGGTCGTTGAAGACCGCGCTGATCGAGGATGACCGCCCCACGTCGCGGGAGTAGCGAAGGAGGCTGCAGGTGGACTCGCGGTCGAGCGAGGCCGTCCGCGAGCGCTCGCCCATCGGGAGGATCAGGTTCGTGACCTCGTCGCGCGACACGAGCGCGCCGAAGCCGTTCCCGCCCTCCTTGGCGGTGAGCTTCACGCCCCACGCCGGGTCCGCGACGGACCGGGAGTAGAAGTTCGGGAACATGCCGGCGCTCTCGAGGAAGAACGGCCGCTTCTCGTCGTACCAGAGCGCGTGGCGCGTGTTCACGTCGAGCTGGAACGCGTCCGCCTCGACCTGCGAGAAGTCCGGGTTGAGCGCGGCGGCCAGGGTCGTGTTCGGCGTGACGCCCCAGCGCGCCGTGAGCCCCGGCCCGTAGCTCGAGTCGCGCTCCTCGAACGGGCCCTCCACGAACCCCTCGCGCTGCTGCGAGGTGATGGCCGAGAACGTCGGGTCAAGCTCGATGCTCCTGCCGGGGTTCACGCCGGCGAATCCCACGAGCTTCTCCATCTGGCAGAAGTAGCAGTTGTTGTTGCGGTCGCGGGCGTAGAGACCGATGTGGCGCCGGACGCCACGGGGGTAGCTGCGCACGGCGTCCACGCCCCAGATCTGGTCGCCCTCGGTCCGCTGGAACTTGAGCGAGCTGAACGGAATGGCCATCTCGACGGAGTACCCCCAATCGAAGATGCGCCCGGCGGAGTCCCAGATGGCGTCCCACGAGTTCCCGTCCCCGTGGACGCCGTTCGCCGTGTCGCCCTGGATGCCCAGCGGGTTGCAGGCGAACTCGAACCCGCCGCGCTGGTCGTTGTAGGTGTCGACGCCGACGATGACGAACTCGTCGGCCCACATCTGGTCGCGGTCGCAGTAGCGCGCACGGATGAGCGAGGGATCCGGGTCGAGCGCGCGGAACGCCACGAGGAAGTGCGTGTCGTTGTACGCGAGGAGCATGTCGGTGTGCACGGGCGCGGGGATGTTCTCGCCGGGGCGCACCTCGGTGTTCACGCCCATGACGAGGGCCTCGCGCCAGACGTCCTCGTCGAGCACGCCATCGACGACGATGGGCGACGCCACCCGGGGGACACGTTGGGGGACCTTCTCGGCGGCCGCGGCCGATCCCGGGCCTGCGACGAGCGCGGAGAGCGCGAACGCGGCACACGCAACGGCGCAGACGCCGGTCCGGGAAGCGCAGTCGGGGAGCTTCATGGTGATGCCTCGCTCAGATGGGATCGAGAGGCGCAGGTCCGGAACACGCCTCTCAGACACCTCTCCCGTGCGCCGGGTTGCACCGCGCGTCGCCGCGCCGAACTGCCGTCGGCCCCAGACGTGACGAGGCCCCCGACGCGCGTCGGGGGCCTCTCGCTCTGCGCCCTATCGGCCGGCCTACCTGCGCCTGCCCCTCAGATACACGAACGGCCTCCCGTCGATGTCCAGCGCGTCGCCGTCGGCGAGCTTGCGCATCGTGCGGACCGGCTCCCCGTTGACGGTGACACTGCCGGTGACGACGCGGATCAGCGGGCCGCCGTCGTCGCGCGTGCCGATCACCTCGACGGCCGTGTGGGCCAGATCGTCAAGGAAGTCGCCGCCGGCCCCGAGCCTCACGCAGACGTGGCCCGGGTTCTCGAGCGGGACGCACGCCCTGGCGGACGTCGTCCCCTCGCGCTCGACGGGCCTGAGATACCCCTTCACGCGAGCCGGCTGCGTCCCGATGGCCCGCGTGAACACGTTCGTCCACGACTGCTTGCGGTGCACGCCGAGGGCGACGACGCCCATGAGCACGCCGAGCGCCGCCGTCGCGCCCTGATAGAACATGCTCGAGCGCGCGCGGCAGTCGCCGGCCGCGGCGAGCATCCCCTTGACCAGACCGCCGCTCCGCGGGGCGTCCGCGGGGCGAGGCTCCTGCGCCTTCGTGTTCTTCCCGCCGTCCGACGGCTGCGCCGTGGCCTCGCGCGGCGCATCCGCCGCCGGAGCGGCGTCCGCCACGGCCTCGTTCTCGCTCGGCCGCCGCGCGGCCGCCTTCACCGCCGCCTTCGAGAACGCGCCCGACAGCGCCTGCGCGTCGAGCGACGCGAAGTACTCGCCTCCGCTCGCCGTCGAGACGTCGGCAAGGAGCGCCCCGTCGACCTGGTCGGGCCGACCGAGGCCGATCGTGACGACCGGAACGCGGATCTCGCCGAACATGCGGCCAAGCTCCCTCAGCCTCGCCTCGCTGGCCGCGCGGATCGCGTCGTACTGCGAGTAGTCCTCGTACACCGGGATGAGCTTGCCGTCGGTCAGAAGGACGACGCACCCGTTGCGCCGCCCGCTGATGACGGGAAGGACCTTGTCCCGTTCGCGCCACGCAAGCTCGAGCCCGGCGGTGATGTCGGTCCTGTCGTGGTCGAAGGTGAGCCGCATGGCGTTCATGAGCGACTGCCTCGCGGCCGCATCGCCGACCGTGACCGGATACTTGCTCAGCACGGCGTGCGTCCGCTCGCCGTAGCCGTACACGCTCACGCGGTCCTCGGGGGCCATGGCCTTCACGAACTCCTGGAGCGCCGCAAGCGTCGCCTGTGCTCGTCCCTGGTACTTCATGGTGCCGGTGCAGTCGACGATGATCACGTGGTGCATGCCCTGCGGCGCCGCAAGGGCGGTCGCAGCCCACGCGAGCAAGAGCATCGCGCCCGCGACGGTGCGCGCGCATCGTCCGGTGATCCCGCTCATCTGCGTGCTCCTCCTGTGCTACCCTCTTCCGCGGTCGGAAGGCCCCCGGGCGATCCCGGGGGAACCATGTTCAGCCTGGTCCGCCCGCACGGTGGAGCACGAATCGTGCCAGCGTGAGCGTCGCTCAGGCCCGTGGACGCTGCGGCGCAACGGCTGGGCGCGGGAGCCCCGGCGAAGGGCCGGACGCCGTGACCACATGGACGCCCGCTCAAGGGAGAAACGCAATGCCGATGACGGTTCTCGCAAGCGACCTTGCTGAGATTGGGATGGCCGACGCCGTGCGGCAGCTCAAGGAGGGGCGCAAGGCGCTCGACGCCGTCGAGGAGGGCATACGACGCGTCGAGGCCGACCCGGCAGTGCGCCACGTCGGGCTGGGCGGCGACCCCAATCTCCTCGGAGAGATGGAGTGCGACGCTGCGGTCATGGACGGCGCAACGCGCATGGCCGGGTCCGTGGGGGCGCTTCGCGGCCACGTGCACGCCGTGAGCGTCGCGCGGGCGGTCATGGAGCACCTCCCCCACGTCATGCTCGTCGGCGAGGGCGCCGCGATGTTCGCCCGCGAGATGGGACACCGCCGGACAGAGCTCCTCACGGACGCGGCGCGGTCATCGCACGGCGCCTGGATCGAGCGCGACGTGGAGACGAGCGCGGGCCCGAACTGGCGGGCGGGACCGCTCGCACCGGCGGCATGGATCGCCGCCGGACGGCTCGAGTGCCGGGACACCGTCGTCGTCCTCGCCATCGACGCCCGTGGCGACATCGCAGCGGGCACGAGCACGTCAGGGTGGGCGTACAAGTACCCGGGGAGGCTCGGGGACTCGCCGGTGATCGGCGCCGGTCTGTATGCCCAGAACGCCGCGGGCGCATGCGGCTGCACGCACACGGGCGAGATGGCGCTGCGGGCCTGCACCGCCGCGCGCGTGGTGTGGAACCTCGGAGCAGGGGTTCCTGTGAAGGACGCCTGTGCCGAGGCCGCGGCAGACCTCGCCGGCCTCACCGGAGGCCATCTCGGCGGTGTCGTGATCCACGCCCTGAGCGCGTCGGGAGCGCCGGCGGTCGTCCCCGCCGGGCGCCTGAGGAAGCCGATCGCCTACTGGTTCTGGCAGGAGGACATGCCGGCTCCCGAGCTGCGCGAGGCGTCTGGATAGGAGGGCTGGCGGGGAGTCAGACCGCAGAGCGTCTCTCCGCCCCACGGGGCTGCCACCTTGACATCCTCGGAAGAAGTGGGTAGCATGGAATCGCACAGCGATCCTCTCAGTTCCTGCGTTCGACTGCTGGGGGCCGGTTCATGCGTGAAGTGCTGACGCGGCGTGTCGGGATGCTTCTCGTGCCTTCTCTGCTCGTGTTCGCGGGCGCGGCGCAGGCCGTTCTGGTCACCCAGCACCTGACGGACCAGCAGATGCTCGCCCTCATGCCCGAGTCTGAGCTGTCGTTCACCGCCGAGGGGCGCATCGGTGACCGCGGCGGCGTGGCCACGTTCGAGCTGGACATCGGGCGCCTCACCTCCTCCCCCTCGCAGACCGCGCAGCACAACTGGCAGAGCGGCAGGACCGAACCACTCACCGTGGCGTACGACGCCTTCCTCAACACGGCGTCCTTCACGCTCGGCGGCGTCACGCTGACCTATCAGCCTGACCGGTACTTCAACGAGATCTTCGTGAGGGCGAGGGCGGGGCAGAGCGGGTCGAGCCTCGCGGTGAGCAACCTCGTGCTCGAGGGCCTCCCGGTGGGCGACGTCTCCCAGGCCACGGGTCCGAGCGCGACCGACGTCCTGAGGATCAGCGGCGCGAACCTCTACGACGGCTTCTCGCTGACGGGAACCGCTGTGCTCTCGTGGCAGGACCCGGCCCCGACGCAGTCGAACCTCGCCTTCCAGATCAAGGTGGGCGCGGTCCCGGCCAACCCGATCGACGAGGCCACGTGGGGCCGCCTCAAGGCGATCTTCAAGTAGCAGCTTCCGGAAGCGACACGCCGACACACGCTAGCTGAAGAGCAGAAGGCTCGCGGCCATCACGGCCATGCCCGCGATGATGCTGTACGTCGCCGCGTGGTGCTCGCCGTACCGCTCGGCCGCGGGGAGCAGCCCGTCGATCGAGATGAAGACCATGATGCCTGCCGCCGCGAACGCGAGCGCGAACGCGGCGTCCCCGAGGAAGCGCAGGAGCAGGAAGTAGCCCGCCGGCGCGCCCACCGGCTCCGCAAGACCCGAGAGGAACGAGAGGAAGAACGCCTTCCTCCTGCTGCCGGTCGCGTAGGAGATGGGCACGGAGACCGCGATGCCCTCGGGCACGTTGTGGGTGGCGATGGCCGCGGCGGACATGACCCCCATGCGAAGCAGCTTCGAGAAGGGCGGCGCATCGCCGCGAAGCTCCTCCAGCCCGCGCGCCTCGTGAGGGTTCTCGGAGGCCGGGATCAGCCGGTCGATCGCCCCGATGAGCACGATGCCGCCGAAGCACGCGAGGGTCGTGGGCTGGCTCAGCATCGCTGTCACCCGCTCAGGCTGAGGCCTCCGCCCGTCCATCTCGACCGTCCAGTTCGAGGAGCTGATGTTCGGCGAAGACCCGTATGCTGCCAACCCGCGGTCGGCCGGTGCATCGTGGCGGGCGGACCCGATTCTTGCTATACTGAAGACATGACGACGATCATCCTCGCCATCGTGGCAGCAACGGTCCTCGCACCGACCTGCGCCGTCGGGGCGCCGGCCGAGATCGCCATCGGCGACACGCTCACGGTGATCGCCCGCCCCATCCTGTCCATTCCGACGATCACGGTCCCCGGGGGGCAGTTCACCGTCGAGGCGTACGCCCCGCCGGCGACCACGGGCTGGGCCGCGTCCCTGGTCCGCGGATCGCTCGAACACACGCTCTCCGTGAGCGATGCGGCCTACAGCGCGGGCCATGAGCGCTGGTTCATGACGGCGACCGTGCCGCCGGGCGTTCCCGCGGAGCTGTACGACCTCCGCGTCGAGGCCTCCGGCGGCGTCTGGGACACCGAAGCCCACGCCGTCGCCGTGCGCCTCTCCATCGAGGACGACTTCTACTTCGTGCACATCACCGACGCGCACTTCCCCACGCACCTCTACCACTACCAGTCCGGCGCCGACACCGACACGACGGAGCTCCTCGACCTGCGTGCCGTCATCGACGACATCAACATCATGAACCCCGCGTTCGTGCTCTTCACGGGCGACCTCGTGAACGAAGGCGAGCTCGAGAACTACCTGAACAAGCGATACTACACACGTCTCAAGCGGGTCCTCAAAGAGCTCGACGTTCCCGTGTATCTCACGGCCGGCAACCACGACATCGGCGGCTGGAACGACACGCCGCCGCCGGCGGGGACGGCGCGGCGGAACTGGTGGAGGTTCTTCGGCTGGCGACGCCTCTACGACCCGCCGCCGTCGGAGATCGCCTACACGCAGGACTCCTCGTTCGACTACGGCGGGGTCCACTTCGTCGGCATCGAGGCGTACAACAACTACGATCGGTGGCGCAGGAACATCTACGGGACCGACAGCTTCACGTCGAGGCAGCTGTCGTGGCTGACGAGCGATCTCTCGACCGTCTCACCGACCACACCCGTCGTGGCGTTCTACCACATGGACTTCCAGGACCAGCTCAATCTCGGGAGTCTTGGGATCGACTGCGCGCTGTGGGGGCACATCCACTCGTCGTCGGGGTCGATCACGTCGCCGCCCTACGATCTCTCGCTGGCCGCCGTCTGCGACGGCGCCCGGGCCATGCGCGTGGTGCGCGCCTCCGGGGGTACGACGATCACGCCCTCCGCGCACGTCTCCGCCGGCGGCACCGGGCTTCAGCTTCGCGTGCTGTTCGACCCTCCGAACGACGGCACGCACGAGGAGCTGACGGTGGGCATCATCAACAACCAGCCGCAGACGTTCGAGCATGGGCTCGTGAAGTTCCGAGTGCCCGCTGCGTCGGCGCCCTACGAGGTGGACAACGGGGAACTCGTCCAGACGGTCGTGGAGGGCAGCGTGGCGACCTGCTATGTGCGGGTGAGCCTCCCGGCGCACTCCATCACGGGTGTGACGATCAGCCCGGCACCGAGCGGCGTGTCAGACGAGCCGCACGCTCGGTCGCTCGCGCTGACCGCGGCGCCGTTCCCCAACCCGGCGCGCGGGACGACGCGGCTGGCCTTCTCGCTCGCATCGAGGGCGCGGGTCAGGGCGGAGATCCTCACGGTGCGCGGGCGAACCGTCACGGTGCTCTGCGACCACGACTTCGCGGCGGGTGTGCACGAACTCGCGTGGGACGCGGGCAACGAGGCGTCGGGATCGCTCGCCGCCGGCGTCTATCTCTACAGGATCCGGTCCGGGGCGCAGACGCTGTCAGGGAAGATCATCCTGCTCCGATAGGCGCGCCCCGCCTACCCGTCAGGTTCCCTAACATCACATTGCCCTGCGTTTGTGGTTACCATCGAGGCTACACCTCACTCGCAATGGGAGCAGGGGTGTCGCTTGCACCGGCCGGCTCGGCGGGGTATCCTTCCTCCGGGGAAGC
>VGIX01000043.1 GCA_016867725.1 Candidatus Effluviviaceae Genus I sp. | reverse complement strand
TGGCCGTCTGCGCGTGGGCCCTTCCGCAGATCCCGGTCAACGGCGTCGGCGCCGCTCTCATCGTCATCTTCAGCTTCTTCTTCGTGACAGTGGCGTCGCGCATCGTGGGGCTCATCGGGAGCTCGTCGAGCCCCGTGTCGGGCATGACCATCGGGACGCTGCTCGCGACGAGCGTCGTGTTCCTGAGGCTGGGCTGGACCGGCCCCGAGGGCACGGTGGCCGCCGTGACGGTCGGCGCGGTCGTGTGCGTCGCCATCAGCATCGCAGGCGACACGTCGCAGGATCTCAAGACCGGGTTCCTCGTCGGGGCCACGCCGTGGCGGCAGCAGGTGGGGGAGATGATCGGCGTGCTCACGTCCGCCGTGTGCATCGGCTGGGTCGTCTTCTTCCTCCACCGCGCGTACGGGATCGGGTCGGAGAGGCTTCCCGCGCCGCAGGCGGTCCTCATGTCGATGGTCGTCAAGGGCGTCCTCACCATGTCGCTGCCCTGGACGCTCGTCATCATCGGGGTGTGCCTCGCGGCGTGCGTCGAGCTCCTCGGCGCGCCGTCGCTGCCGTTCGCCGTCGGGCTCTACCTCCCGATCCGGCTCACGACGCCGGTCGCCGCGGGGGCCGTGGTCCGCTACCTCTTCGAGCGCACGAGGACCGCCGCCGTCCGGCATGAGCGGCGCGAGCGCGGAGTCCTGTTCGCGTCGGGGCTCATCGCGGGCGGAGCGATCGTCGGCATCGTCGTGGCGGGTCTCGTCAACGCGGGCATTCAGGAGCGGATGGAGGTGGGGTTCGAGTGGGCGGGATCCGCGTCCGGCCTCGTGTCCGTCGCGGTCTTCCTCGTCCTTGCCGCGGCCCTGGCCCTGGCCGCCGGGCTGGGAAGCGGGCGGGCCGCGGCAGGCGGCAGCGGCGCCACGACGGAAACGCCTCTTGACGATTCCGGCGCGCGCTCATAGATTCGTGGTGCGCCGCACAAAACGGGAGCGGCCCTGGGAAAGGCAGCCATGGTGAGACGCATCATCAAGTACTCGAACAGGCGGCTCTACGACGCCGCGCAGGCGAGGACCATCACGCTTCTCGAGCTCTCGGACCTCATCGCGGCCGGCGAGAGCGTGACGGTGGAATGGAAGGGGAGCGGTGAGGACATCACGGGCGTGACGCTCCTCCAGTCGGTCCTCGAGCGGCTCAGGCGGAAGCCGGGAGACCCGGCCGGGGCGGCCGCCGTGGACCGGCTGCTCGCCGCGGCGAGGTCGGCCATCGCCGGCGCGGCGCACGGAGCCGAGACGCTCCGCGGCTCCGTCGGCGACCTCGGCCCGGAGCCGAGGCCGGCGGAGTGAGCGGTCCGGAGAGCGAAGGAGCACATCCCTTGCCGAGGGACGGGCTGACACAGCGGAGCACGGGGTTCATGGGGCTCTTCCGGAACCGGGGGTTCACGCTCCTGTGGGCCGGCACGCTCGCCTCGCAGCTCGGCGACTACCTCAACCTGATGGCGCTCACGGCCGTCGTGTTCTCCCTGAGCGCGGGAGAGACGAAGGGCCTCGAGTTCTCGAAGATCCTCCTTCTCGCCAGCGCGCCAGTGCTCGTCTTCGCGCCGATCTCCGGCGTGTACGCCGACCGCCTCGACCGCAAGCGGCTCATGGTCGTGTGCGACATCGCCCGCGCGCTCCTCGTCGCGCTCATCCCCCTCGTGGCCGGCAGGTCGATGGTCCCGGTCTACGTGCTCATCTTCCTCGTCTTCTCGCTCAACCGCCTGTATCTCTCCGCCAGGTTCGCCGCGATGCCGCAGGTCGTCCCGGACGAGCACCTCATGGGCGCGAACTCGCTCGTGAACGCGGCGATGACCGCGGCGCTCGTGCTCGGCCCGGCCGGAGGCGGCGTGCTCGTGGAGCGTCTCGGCTACACGACCGGCTTCTTCGCGGACTCGGCGACGTACGTGATCTCCGCCGTGTGCGTCTCCCTCATCGCGATGCGGAGCGTGGACGAGGTGCGGACGGCGAGGGAGCGGCGACGCGCCGCGCCGGCGAGGATCCGCCCCGGGAGGGCCGCGAGACTCGGCCACGCGCCGCGCATCGCCGAGGAGGCGGCCAGGCTGAGCCGCGATCTGGCCGCTCCGATCGGCGAGGAGGTGGGCGTCATCGGCACGGCCTACCAGGGGCTCGCCGCGGACCTCAGGCAGGGGCTCCGGACGATGCGTGGCTCGCGGCCGGTCGTCTTCTCCACCGTGTCGCTGTCGGCCATCATGTTCGTCACGGGCTTCGTGCTCGTGGTCTGCCCCGTCTATCTCCGCAACGAGTTCGGCGTCGGGGCCGCGGGCGTGGGAGTGCTCCTGTCGGTCGGGGGCGTCGGCATGCTCGCCGGCTCCCTCGCCATGGGCCGCCTCCTCCAGGGCGTCCCGCGTCGCCTTCTCATCGTGCTGTCGTTCGCCGTGGCCGGGCTCTCCATCGCCGCGCTGTCGGGCGCGCACTCCGTCCAGGCCCTCACCGCGGGGGTCGCCGTGCTCGGAGTGTGCGTGGCCATCCCGACGGTGATGTCGGACACCGTGCTCCAGGAGAGCATGCCGGGCGGGGTGGTCGGGAAGGCGTTCGGGTTCCGCGACATGATCGCGCGCACCGCGTTCGGGGTCGCGGGCATTCTCTCGGGCATCATCGTCGACGCCGTCGGTCCCAGGCTCCTGCTCGCCGTGCTGGCGGCCGCGTGCCTCGGGTACGCGGCCGTGTCGGTCTTCCTGCTCGCCGACACGTCCACGCTCAACCTGCTGAACGCGTATCCGCTCATGAGGGCGAGCACGCTGCTCGCGTCGCGGCTGCCGCGGCGCGCGAGCTACGCCGTGGCGACGGTCCTGGCCGATGCGGCGTACTTCCTGATGCCGGACAAGAAGCGCACCGCGGCCGCGAACATCGCCCGCGTGGTCGGAAGGCCGGCCGGCAGCGACGAGGTGAAGGCGCTCGCGCGCAGGGTCTTCCGGAGCTACGCTCTCTACTGGGCCGACTTCTTCGGGCTGGCCTCGAAGCGCGCGCCCGAGGTCGAGAGGCTCGTCCGGATCGAGGGGATCGAGCATCTGAGGGACGCGCTCAAGCTCGGCAGAGGGGCGATCTTCGTGACGGCGCACCTCGGCAGCTGGGACGTCGGAGGCGCGGCGCTCGCGGGGTCCGAGGGGCTCCCCGCGCTCTCGGCGATCGTCGAGCCCGTGACCCGGGAGACGTCGAACACCGTCGTCACGGCGATGCGCGAGCGCCTCGGGATCCGCGTGATACCGCTGGGCAGCCCGCTCAAGGTCGGCCGCGCGCTCAGAAGGAACGAGATCGTGTTCGTCGTCGGGGAGCGGCTCGTCGGCGCCGACGGCGTGGAGGTGGACTTCTTCGGAGAGCGCACGCAGCTGCCGCGCGGGGCCGCGTACTGGTCGGTGCGAAGCGGCGCGCCCATCGTGCCGGGCTTCTGCATCCGGCAGCCGGACGGCACGTTCATCGGGTTCATCGAGCCTCCGATCCTGCCCGACGGCGGCGACGGCGACGACGCGGCCGTGCGCAGGCACACGCAGCGCATCGCGGGCATCATGGAGAGGTACATCGCGAGGTACCCCGATCAGTGGTGCATGCTCCAGCCCGTGTGGCAGGGAGGGACAGGGCGGTGAAGGTCGGTATCGTGACCCCGACGTACTACCCGTATCCCGGGGGCGTCACCGAGCACGTGTACCATCTGCGGCTCGGTCTCGAGGCGCTCGGTCATGACGTGCGCGTCGTCACCACGTGCTTCGGGAAGGGCGACGGGCACCGCGACGGCGCCGTGCTCCGCATCGGGCGCTCCGTCGCGGTCCCGGCCAACGGTTCCCTCTGCCCCGTGGCGATGGACCTCAGGATGTCCGCCCGCGTGCGGGAGGTCCTCGCCCGTGAGCGGTTCGACATCCTCCACCTCCACGAGCCGTTCATGCCGGCGCTGTGTCTGTCGGTGCTCAGGGAGGCGGAGGCGCCGGTCGTCGGCACGTTCCACGCGAGCAACGAGTCGCCCGTCGCGTATCGGGTGTTTCGGTCGCTGCTCGCGCCGTCCGCCGACAAGCTCGCCGCGAGGATCGCCGTGTCGGACGCCGCGAGGCGCACCGTCGAGCCCCACTTTCCGGGGCGCTACCGCGTGATCCCCAACGGCGTGGACGTCGAGCGGTTCGCGTCGGCGACGCCGCTTCCCGAGCTGCGCGACGGCCGCTTCAACGTGCTGTTCGTGGGCCGCTTCGAGCCGAGGAAGGGACTCAAGTTCCTCTTCCGGGCGCTCCCCGACATCGCGGCGGCCGTCCCGGACGTTCGCGTCGTCGTGGTCGGCGGCGGCCCGCTGGCCGCCTACTACAAGGGCTTCGTGCCGCCGTCCTGCCGCCACGCCGTGCACTTCGCCGGGTTCGTGTCGCGCGACTCCCTCGCGCGGCACTTCGCGAGCGCCGACGTCTTCTGCTCCCCGGCCGTCGGGGGCGAGAGCTTCGGGATCGTGCTCCTCGAGGCGATGGCCGCCGGCGCCCCGATCGTCGCGTCCGACATCGCGGGCTACCGGGCGGTGATCCGCGACCGCGAGACCGGGCTCCTCGTGCGCCGCGGCGCGGCGGACGAGATCGCGGCCGCGGTCGTCGCGCTCGCGCGAGACCAGAGGCTGAGGCGGCGGATGGCCGAGCGGGCGCGGCGCGCCGTGGACCGGTACTCGTGGGACAGGGTCGCCAGGGAGATCGCGGACGTGTACGAGGAGGTTCTCGCCGGGGATCGCCCGGCGAAGCCCGCGCTCGAGGAGCCCCGTGGGGCGGCGCGAGGAGGAACTGCCGTATGACGACGAGTCTCAGGAGGTTCACGAAGGCCCAGGCGGCGAAGACGCTCATGGGGCTCGTGCCGCACCTGTCGGTGGACAACCTCGTCCGGGCCACGGCCTTCGCCGAACGGCTGACTCGCGTCGAGCGCGACCGCGCGACGATCCGCGCCATCAGAGAGTACTTCGAGCGCCGCCACCCGGCGCTCATGATGGCCAGGGAGGTGTACGACCGGCTCTCGCCGAACTGCCGGAAGAAGCTCATCTCGAACCTCTTCGTCAACGCCTTCCTGATCGGAACCGACATGCGCGAGTTCGACGTGCCGGCCGCCGAGGGGTTCCGGCCACCGATGCTCCTCGTGATCAGTCCGACGATGCGCTGCAATCTCCGCTGCCCCGGATGCTACGCCGGCGAGTACGAGCAGCACCAGGGCCTGCCCACGGAGCTCGTCGACCGGGTCATCACCGAGGCCAAGGCGATGGGCACGCACTTCATCGTCATGAGCGGCGGCGAGGTCTTCACGCGGCCCGACATGTTCGACATCTGGAGGGAGCACGACGACGTCTACTTCCAGCTCTATACGAACGGCTCGCTCATCGACGACCGCGTGGCGAAGCGCCTCGAGGAGTGCGGGAACGTCGCGCCGATGATCAGCCTCGAGGGCTTCCGCGAGCTCACGGACGAGCGTCGCGGGCCCGGGGCCTTCGACACCGTGATGTCGGCTATGGACGCCCTGCGCGAGACGGGCGTCCTGTTCGGCGCGTCGTTCACGGAGACGCGCCTCAATCTCGAGCAGATCGCGAGCGACGAGCTCCTCGACATGATGATCGCGAAGGGCGCGCTCGTCGCGTGGTACTTCCAGTACATCCCGATCGGGAGAGAGCCGCGGACGGACCTGATGCCGACCCCGGAGCAGCGAGACTGGCTCAGGCGGCGGCTTCTTGAGGTGCGCGAGCGGAAGCCCATCTTCATCGGCGACTTCTGGAACGACGGCTACTACGTCGAGGGCTGCATCGCCGCAGGCCGCGAGTACATCCACATCAACGCCAACGGCGACGTCGAGCCGTGTGTCTTCTGCCACTTCGCGGTGGACAACATCAAAGAGACGTCGCTCAAGGACGCCCTGAACTCCGACTTCATGAAGGCGATCCGTTCCAGGCAGCCGTATCGGGAGAACATGCTCACCCCGTGCATGCTGATCGATGAACCCACGGTGCTGCGCGACGCCGTCGTGAAGTGCGGCGCGCACCCCACGCACCCGGGCGCGGAGACGCTCGTCACCGAGCTCAAGGGCGAGATCGACGAGTACGCGCGGGACTACCGGGCGATCGCGGACGACGTCTGGGAGAAGGAGTACGTCCCGAAGTTCGCCCGGAAGATCAAGTCGGCGCGGTACGCCTGACGCCCCCGACCGATGGCCGCCCGGCCGCCCCACGCGCGACGACGGACGGAGATCGGGCGCGGCAGGTGGGAGGGGGTGCATCATGCTCGACAAGAGCGAGCTCGGCCGGCGGGTGAAGGCGGAGCGGCTTGCCAGGGACATGACCCTGAAGCAGGTCGCCGACGCGGCCGACATGTCGCCCACGCACATCTCGGAGATCGAGCGCGGTCGGACGTCGCCCACGGTGGGGGCCCTGCTCAGGATCGCCCGCGCTCTCGGGAAGCCGGCCACGTACTTCGTGGAGGAAGAGGAGCTCCCGACCGTGTCGGTCGTGCGCCGGTCCGACCGGGCCACGCGCGCCGTCACCGACGCCGGGCGGAGCGTCGCGAGCGCGAGCTTCCTCACGGCGGGGATCCCGGCGGGACGGCTGAGGGTCATGGAGCTCACGGACCTGGGCCCCGGCCGTGTGGACGGGCCGGTCCATCAGGGTGAGGAGATCCTGATCGTCACGGTGGGCGCCGCGCGCGTCACGGTCGGCGAGGAGACCTACGATCTGTCCGAGGGCGACTGCATCCAGTTCAAGGGGACGCTCCGACACTCCGTCGAGAGGCGGGGTGAAGGGCGGACGCAGGTCCTCTGGGTGACGGCTTCCGAGGGACTCCTCGCGCCCTGAACGGAGGCGCGAAGGGCGCCGGGAACGCCGGTCACCCGTGCTGCGGACGGCGGCGCGGACGGACGCATCGAGAGGTCGGCACGAGCCGACCCTGCGGGGGAGGACTCATGGCACGATCCACAGGGCCGCTCGGCGTCGCCCGCGTCGCGGCGCTCCTCGTCGCGCTCGCAGTCGCGGCAACGCCCGCCGCCCGCGCCTCCGCGCAGGCGGGCGATCCCGGGTTCACCGTGACGCCGGGTTCCGCGCCCGACTTCGCCGCGGCCTATGCCGAGGCGCACTCCTCCGGCCTGCCCGCGTTCATCACGACCGACTGCGCGCTCGCGCTTTCGAGGTCGCTGCTCGAGGAGGTCCTCCTTCGCGTCGAGGACAGGGTGCTCTACGCCAGGCTCGTCGATCTCAGCCGCGCCCTCGTCAGGCTGTCCGAGCAGCAGTACCTTCGAGCGAGCGAGCCGACCGTTCGGGAGGCGGCCCGACGGAACATCGCGTTCTTCGCCGTCCCCCTGTCGCTGCTCGACCGCGACTACTTCCCTCCGGAGTCCGCGCGCGCGCTCGTCGAGCGCGAGCTCGCGCTCATCGAGCGCGGTGAAGGCATCACGTTCTCGCCGATCATGGGTTCGACGCCGCTCGACGGGGTCGCGGGCCCCGGCGAGGACTACTCCGCCTACGTGCCGCGCGGGCGCGCCGCTGAGGACGAGCGCCTCGGTCGCTTCCACCGAGCCGTGACATGGTACAGCCGCATGGCGTTCGCCCTGCCCGAGGGGCGCGTCCTGGACTACGGGCTCACGATGCAGGCGCTCCTCGTGGCCGAGGCGATCCAGAGCGAGGCGGGCGACTGGCTCGAGCTGTGGCGGCGCGTGTACGACCCGCTCGCGTTCTATCTCGGGGGGTCGGGCGACCCGACCGTCAGCGACTACGCGCAGATCGCCAACGGCGTCTTCGGCGAGGGGTACGACACCAACGCCGTGGCGGACCAGGGGAAGCTGGCGGCGTTCGCGGAGCTCGTGGGGAAGGTCGCTCCGTCCCACTTCGAGACGCACGAGCTGCGCGGCCTCAGGTTCCTCGCGCGCCCCACGCTGCCGGACACGCGCTACTTCGCCCGCCTGGCGGGGCCGGCGGACAGCCCGCTCCCGACGGGGCTCGACCTCGCGGGGCTTCTCGGCTCGGCGTGGGCGCGGGGCGCCCTGGAGCGGCGCGAGGCCTTCGCGAGCGACCTGTACCGGCGGGGGTTCGAGGAGATCAGGCGCGAGCTCGCGGTGCGGACCTACGGCGAGTGGACCGGCGATCTTCCGACGAGCTGGCTGTACGCGCTCGCCGCGGTCGCCGCCTCGCCGCCGCCGGGGTCGCCCGCGTTCATGACGACGCCGCAGTGGGGCGCCAAGGAAGCTTCCACGATCGCCGCGGGCTGGGCGCTGGCGCGCCGCGACCCCGTCGGGTTCGGCGGGCCGCGGGGAGGCAGTGTCGCGGGAGGCGGCGACGAAGCGCAGGATGCGGGGGCCGCCGCGGCGCCGGGCGGCGTCGCGCCACTCGTCGAGCCGTATCCGCTGCTGTACGGGCGGCTGCGCGAGATCATCGACCACGTCAGAGACAGGCTCTGGGCCAACGACCTCCTGGACGGCGGGATCGAGGCGCTCCTGGCGGGTCATCGCGACTTCCTCGCGTCGCTCGAGGTGCGCTCCCAGGGGGCGCTGAGCGGGGCCGCAGGCGGACGCGGCGGTCGCGGCCTGGACGATCCCGTGGGGTACGTCGCGTCCTTCGGCCGGCCCGTCGGCGCGGCGGGGAGCGCCCACGGCGGCCCGGGCGCGGACGAGGCGTTCCTCGCCCGCTCGTTCACGGATCTCGTGTCGGGGCGGGTTCTCTGGGCAGGGGGGGGACGGCCCGACGGGGTCCGCGTGGTCGCGCGCGACGCGGACGGCGCGAGCGTCGCGTACCACGGCGCGGTTCTCTCGTATCGCGAGATGGAGGTCGCTCCGGACGGCGGGGCCGCGTCACCCGGCGCCGAGGGTCGCTCCGAGTTCCCGCCCCGCCCGTCGTGGCTTGCGGGCCTCGTCGAGGGTCACTGAGCGCCGTGCGCGCACAAACGGGCGCGGCGCGGGCGACCGGCCCCGGCTCGACCTCACACCACCGAACGCTCGGTCTTCACCCTGCCTTCGGCGAAGCGCCTCAGGTTGAGCGGCTCGATGTCGATGTCGGGTCGCTTCCCCGCGATGCTCTGCGCGAGCGAGCGAGTCACGGCGGGCGCGATCATGAAACCATGCCCGCTGAACCCGTTCGCCTGGTGGAGACCCTCCACGCCGTCGGTTCGCCCGAGCAGAGGCCTTGCGTCCGGCGTCGCGTCGTAGAGCCCCGCCCACTGGCGCACGACCTTGACCGACTCGAGCGCGGGCATGAGGTGCGCGAGCTTCTTCGACATCGTCACGAGGAAGTCGAGGCTCGAGGTCTCGTCGAACCCGCCCGGCTGCTCGGGGTCCGCGAACCCGCCGATGACGGAGCCGTGCCGCGTCTGCCGGAAGTAGATGCCGAAGCTGAACGAGATGATCATGGGATCGAAGAACCGCTCGAGCGGCTCCGTCACGAGGATCTCCCGGCGATACGGCGTGATGGGAAGCTCGACGCCGACGGTGCGCGCGAGGAGCACCGAGTGGCTCCCGGCCGCGTTCACGACGATGGGCGCGCTCACGGCCCCGCGGTCGGTCTCCACGCCGCGGACCCTTCCGCCGTCGACGAGGAGCTTCCGGACCGGCGTGTAGAGCTCGATCTCCGCCCCGAGCCTTCGCGCGGCGTTCGCGTAGGCCGCCGTCGTCAGGAACGGGTTCGCGCTGCCGTCGGTGGCGCAGTGCGTCGCGAGGCGCAGCCCGTCCGTGTTGAGCATCGGGGCGATCGTCCGGCGGACGTCCGCGGGAGTGAGCACCTCGACGTCGAGGCCCAGCGAGCGCTGGAGCTCCACGTTGCGGCGGAACTGGTCCACGTCCTCGTCCGTGTAGGCGAGGACGAGATAGCCGCCCTGCAGGAACTCGATGTCGGTCCCGAGCTCCTCGGAGAGGGCCTCGAAGGCCCGGACGCTCGCGATGGCGAAGCGGGCGTTCTCCTCCGTGCTCCACTGCTGGCGGATGCCGCCGCCGCAGCGGCCCGTCCCCCCGGCCGCGAGGTGGCTCGCTTCCAGGACGAGGCAGTCCGTCATGCCCTCGCGCGCGAGGTAGTAGGCCAGCGCGCAGCCGATGACGCCGCCGCCGACGATGACGCAATCAGCTGTTCTCTTCATGGCGCTTTCCGGCGAGGACGCCGATCTCGACGGGCCTCGATGGGGGTCTCACGGCGGGGAATCGGACGGCGGACGGCGGCGCGCCCGTGCGCTCCGCGATGATCCTCGCGATGAGACGCGAGCAGGTCCTGCCCTGGCAGGGCCCCATGCCGCACCGGAGGATCCGCTTGATCTCCTCCGTCGTCCTGAGGCCCGCGTCGATCGCGCGCACGATCTCGCCGTAGGTCACGTCCTCGCACCGGCAGATGATGACGTCGTCCTTCATGCCTGGGCCTTCCGTCGGAAGTGCCGCGCCGTCATGGCGTGCTCCGCGGGGACATCGAGCGTCACGATGGGCGTGCGGTCGAGCGCCTTCGCCGAGAGCACGCGCGTGACGACGGCGTCGCAGACCTCGCGGCCTTCCCGGTCGAGCGCCGTCACCGTCTCGCCGACCTTCGGAAGCGGCCGGAACTCGTGAGGCATCATGACGCTCGCCCTGCCGTCGCCTCGGCTTCCGTCCACGATGAAGATCGCAAGGCCGGGGCACGCGCTGATGCAGACGCCGCAGCCGTCGCATCGTTCGGCGTCGACGCGGGGGGGCTCGTTAATGTCGCCCTCCATGGTGATGGCGCCCTTCGCGCAGGCCGCGACGCACGGGTTGCAGGGGATGCGCTCGACGCACTCGACGACCACGACCGGCCCCCGCGCGAGCCGCTCGGGGGAGGGGAGCACCCCCGCGAGTTCCGCGGCTTTGAGCACGCCGTCCGCCCGGTGGCTCATCGGCTTCCCACGGCCTCCCTCTTCCACGACTCGAGCATCCTCCTCTTGCCCGCGCGAGGTCTCTCGCCGAACGGGCCGGCCCTGAGTTCGGTGAGCCCGCGGCGCGCCTCGTCCTTGAGCCTTCGGACCTCCTCGCGGTCGAGGTCGGGGCGGAGGAACTCGGCCGCGGCGATCCCCGCGAGCCTTCCCTCGATCATCGCCGTCGAGGCCTCCTCGATGCCGGATGCGTCGCCGGCGATGAAGACGCCGGGGAGCGCGGTCATGAGGTCCTCGTCGTGCGTCGCGACCCAGCCGCCCAGCTCGGGCACGCCGGCCTCCGCGCACCCCGCCTGGAACGCGATCTCGCAGTTGGGTGTGAGGCCCACGGCGAGGCAGATCGTGTCGACCTCGACCGTTCGCTCCGCGCCGGGCACGGGCTGCCAGTCGCGGTCCACCGGGCAGATCTCCGCCGCCTCGACCCGGTCCGTCCCGAGCGCGCGGAGGACGGTCGTCGACGTGAGAACGGGGACGCCGGCCCGGCGGATCTTCGCGGCGTGGACGTGGTAGCCGCCGATCTCGGGGGCGGCGTCGATGACGCACGCGACCTCGACGCCGGCCTGGAGCAGCTGGTAGCTCACGATGAGCCCGATGTTGCCCGCGCCCACCATGAGCACGCGCCGGCCCGGCGCGATGCCGTGGACGTTCATGAGGGTCTGCACCGCGCCGGCGCCGTAGACGCCGGGGAGGTCGCAGTTCTCGAACGCGAGCGCGTTCTCCGACGCGCCGGTCGCGAGCACGACGGCCCCGGCGGCGAGTCTCGAGTGGCGGTCGTCCTTGAGGACCGACAGCACGTTGCCCTCGTAGAGCCCGAGCACCGTCGCGCCGGTCTGGATCGTCACCGGAAGCCCGGCGATCTCGTCGAGGAGCTTTCGCCCGATGTCCACGCCGCGCACGCGGGCGTAGTGCTCGCGCGAGCCGAAGAACATGTGGGTCTGCTTGATGAGCTGGCCGCCGGGGATCTCGTTCTCGTCGAACACGAGGCAGCGCACGCCGAGCCTGCCGGCGCTGAGCGCTGCCGAGAGCCCGGCCGGGCCGGCGCCGACGATGGCCACCGGCACCTTGCCCATGTCCTCGGAGAGCCCGGAGTCCGACGGCCGCGCGCGCGCGTCCGCCGACGGCAGCTTCCCCTTGCCTTCCTGCGTGACGATACGCATGCCTTCGCGAAGCGGCGTCACGCACGTCATGACGTTGGGGATGCCGTCCACGGTCATGAGGCACGACGAGCAGCG
>VGIX01000042.1 GCA_016867725.1 Candidatus Effluviviaceae Genus I sp. | reverse complement strand
CCCGCCGGCCGCCGCCCCGGCAACCGGAGAGAGCGGAAGGCCCGCGGACCCTGCTGCCGAATCCCGGTCGCCGCTCACACGGACACCGGCGCGCAGACGCAGACCTGGCAAGGGCCACTCCCGTGGTTGACTGGGCCGCGGACATCGAGTAGAAGTACATCGTTTGCCCACTCCTGCCAGTCAGGCAAGGCGCCCCCTCGGCGGCCCCCGTGTTCCTTCCGGCGAAGGCCCGGAGCGAGGTGCAGAGTGTCAGACCAGGCTCACTCCAGTCTGGACGACCTCCGGACGAAGCACCCGGAGAAGTTCGCGCCGGAGGAAGAGGCGTTCAGGCGCATCCACCGGGGCAGCCACATCTTCGTCGGCACCGGCTGCGGCGAGCCCCAGTATCTCGTGAAGGCCCTCGTCGACTACGTCGCCGCCCATCCGGTCGCGTTCTTCGACGCGGAGATCTTCCACGTCTGGACGCTCGGCGTCGCGCCATACACCGATGCGAAGTTCCGCCAGAACTTCCGGCACAACTCGTTCTTCATCGCCAACAACACGCGCGACGCCGTGAACGAGGGGCTGGCTGACTACAGCCCCGTGTCGCTCTCGCAGGTCCCGGACCTCTTCCGCCGCGGCCTCGTCCCGATCGACGTCGCGCTTATCCAGACGTCGCTCCCCGACTCACACGGCTACATGAGCCTCGGCGTGAGCGTGGATATCGTGAAGGCGGCCGTCGAGCGCGCCACGCTCGTCATCGCGCAGGTCAACGCCTTCATGCCGAGGACCCACGGCCAGGGGTTCGTGCACGTCAGCGACGTGACGTTCCTGGTCCCGCACGACGAGCCGCTCCTCGAGTACGCGAACGTGCCCGAAAGCGACATCGCGCAGGAGCTCGGCCGGTACGTCGCCCGCCTCGTCCAGGACGGCGACACCATCCAGGTCGGCTACGGGAGCCTGCCCAACGCCATTCTCGCCAACCTGAAGGACAAGAAGCACCTCGGGGTGCACACGGAGCTCTTCTCCGACGGCCTCGTGGACCTCATGAAGCTCGGCGTCATCGACAACTCCCGGAAGACGATCCACCGGAGCAAGTCCGTCGCGACGTTCTGCATGGGAACCCGGCGCACCTACGAGTACATCCACGACAACCCCGCCGTCGAGTTCCGCGCGATCGACTACACCAACAGCCCGAAGACCATAGCGCAGAACGCGAACATGGTCGCCATCAACAGCGCGCTCGAGATCGACCTCACCGGGCAGGCCACCGCGGACTCGCTCGGGAGGAAGTTCTTCAGCGGCGTCGGCGGGCAGGCCGACTTCATGCGCGGGGCCGTCCTCGCCGAGGGCGGGAGGACGATCCTCGCGATGAGCTCGACGGCCGAGCGGGGAACGGTCTCGCGCATCGTCCCGTCCCTGAGCGAGGGCGCGGGGGTGACGCTGAACAGGTGCGACACGCAGTACGTGATCACGGAGTACGGGATCGCCTACCTGCACGGCAAGAACATCCGCGAGCGGGCCATGGAGCTCATCGCCATCGCCCACCCGAAGTTCAGGCCGTGGCTCATCGAAGAGGCGCGCAAGCGGAACATCATCTACAGGGACCAGGCGTTCATCCCCGGCAAGCGAGGCGAGTACCCCGTCGAGCTCGAGACCTACCGCACCACGAAGGTGGGCGTCGAGGTGTTCCTCAGGCCCGTGAAGATCAGCGACGAACCGCTCCTCAAGGACTTCTTCTACTCGCTCTCGGACGACAGCATGTACAGGCGGTTCATGTCGCATCGCAAGGACATGCCGCACGAACGGCTGCAGGAGTTCACGCCCATCGACTACACGAGGCAGATGGTGATCCTCGCGATCGTGCAGGAGAACGAGAAGGAGGACGTGGTCGGCCTCGGGCAGTACGGGATCGCCGAGAGCACGTACACGGCCGAGGTCGCCTTCGTCGTGAGGGACGACCACCAGAACATGGGCATCGGCCACGAGCTTCTGTCGTACCTCACGCAGCTCGCCAAGAGAGCGGGTCTCCTGGGGTTCACCGCGGAGGTCCTGGCGGACAACCTCCCGATGCTCCCGCTCTTCGAGAGCATGGGGTTCGACACCAAGAAGCGGCACGAGGCCGGCGTCTACGAACTCAGGATGGCCTTCAGGGGATAGCATGGCGGCCCTTCCCGACATCAAGCACCTGTTCGAGCCGCGCGGCGTCGCGATCATCGGCGCCTCGCACGACCCGTCGAAGATCGGCTACAAGATCCTCTCCAACATCGTGGCGAGCGGATACCGGGGCGCGCTCCATCCGGTCAACCCGAAGGGCGGCGAGATCCTCGGGCTTCCGGTGTCCCGGAGCGTGGCCGAGATCCCCGGCGACGAGCTCGACCTCGCGTGCGTCGTCGTCCCGGCCAAGTTCGTGTTCGAGGCCGTGAAGGGCTGCGCCGACCGAGGCGTGAAGTTCTGCATGGCCATCTCCTCGGGCTTCTCGGACGTCGGGAACCGCGAGGAGGAGCGCAAGATCGTCGCCTACGCGCGCGAGCGCGGCATGCGCGTCCTCGGCCCGAACATCTTCGGCGTGTACTCGCGGCCGGCCGCGATGAACGCGACCTTCGGACCGAGCAAGATCGCCCCGGGCAAGGTCGCCATCGTGACGCAGAGCGGCGCGATCGGGCTTTCGATGATCGGGAAGACCGCCGTCGAGAGCATCGGCCTGTCGGCGATCGTCTCCGTCGGCAACAAGGCCGACATCGACGAGGCGGACCTCCTCGACTACCTCGTCGCCGACGAGGGCACGAGCGTCGTCCTCATGTACGTCGAGGGCGTCCAGAAGGGCGAGCGGTTCGTCTCGGCGCTCCGGAGCGCCACGCGGAAGAAGCCCGTGGTCATCATCAAGTCCGGCCGTTCGGAGCGCGGCGCCATCGCGGCGGCCTCGCACACCGGGTCCGTGGCCGGATCGGACGAGGTCTTCGACGACGTCGTGCGGCAGTGCGGGGTCCTTCGCGCGGAGAGCATCGGCGAGGCGTTCGAGTGGTGCAAGTTCCTGTCCGACACGCCCATGCCGAAGGGCGAGCGGACGCTCATCGTGACCAACGGCGGCGGCATCGGCGTCATGGCGGCCGACGCCTGCGAGAAGTACGGCGTGCGCCTGTTCGACGACCCGAAGCTCCTCAAGGAGCTCTTCTCGAGTGTCACGCCAGAGTTCGGCTCGCTCAAGAACCCGGTGGACCTCACGGGCCAGGCGACCTCGACGCACTACGACAAGGCTCTCGACGCCGCCCTCGCGTGCGAGAGCGTGGACTCCGTGCTGGCCCTCTACTGCGAGACGGCGGTCTTCGACGCGGAGAACCTCGAGGCGATGATCCAGGAGAACTGCCGGCGCTACCGCGAGGGCGGCAAGCCCATCGCGTTCTCGATCATCGGCGGCGAGATGACGGAGAAGGCGCTCCTCAGCCTCCGCGGCAAGGCGGTCCCGGTGTTCGCCGACGTCTACACCGCCGTGTCGTGCTTCGGCTCGATGTACGCCTACCACCGGCGCCGCAACGAGCGCCCCGAGGCCGTCCTCGAGGCGGACATCGACGTGGGCGCCATCGAGGAGCTGTGCGTTCGGGCGCACCGGGAGCGGCGCTCGTCGTTCCTCGCGGACGAGGGACAGCGCCTCCTCGAGCTCATGGGCATTCCGATGCCCAAGACCGGACTGGCGCGCAACCTCGACGAGGCCGTGAAGGTCGCCGAGTCCATCGGGTACCCGGTGGTCATGAAGGTCGTCTCCCGCGACATCATCCACAAGACGGACATGGGCGGCGTCGCCCTCGACATCGACAACCGCGACGAGGTGATCGACGCCTATCGAGGCATCCTGCACAACTGCCGCACGAGGATGCCGAACGCGGTGATCCAGGGGGTCCAGATCTCCGAGATGCTCAAGGGCAACTCCGAGTTCATCGTCGGCGGCCGCCGCGACAGCGCGTTCGGTCCGGTCGTGATGTTCGGCTTCGGCGGCATCTACGTGGAGGTGCTCAAGGACGTGGCGTTCCGCGCGTTCCCGATGACGAGGAAGGAGGTCATGGAGATGCTGAAGGACGTGCGCTCCTACCCCCTCCTTCTCGGAGTGCGCGGCCAGGAGAAGAAGGACATCGGCGCCGTCGTCGACACGATCGTCAAGGTCGGGACGGTGATCCACCGGTGTCCGAGCATCTCCGACATGGAGATCAACCCCGTGTTCGTGTGCGAGCACGGCTCCGGCGTCAAGGCGGTCGACGTCCGGATCATCCTGTCCGATGTGACGCGAGGTGGCGCAGATGCGTGAGATCGTGATGGCGTCCGTGAGCAAGGGCGCCGGCAAGACGAGCATGATCGTGGGGATCGGCAGGGCGCTCGGCGGCAAGGTCGGCTACATGAAGCCGTTCGGCGACCGGTTGCTCTACCGGAAGAAGCGCCTGTGGGACTACGACTCGGCGCTCGTGTCCAGCATCTTCGGGATCGAGGCCAACCCCGAGGACGTGAGCCTCGGCTTCGACCACGCGAAGCTCTCCTTCACGGCCGACGCCGAGGACACGAGGCGCAGGGTGTCCGAGGCGGCGGAGCGGGTGGGCAAGGGACGGGACGTCGTCTTCATCGAGGGCGGGCGCGACATGTCCTACGGCGCCTCGGTCCACATGGACCCGATCTCGATTGCCCGCGCCACCGGCGCGAGGCTCTTCGCCGTCGTGCAGGGGGAAGGGACCACCGTGCTCGACGACATCTCGTTCCTGAAGAGCACCGTCTGCGCCCCCGACGTGCCGTTCGGCGGCGTGATCGTCAACAAGGTGCGCGACCTCGTCGAGTTCGGAGACCTCACGCTCCCGCGGATCGCGGAGCTCGGGGTTCCCGTCGCGGGCGTCGTCCCGTTCGAGCAGGAGCTCACGTATCTCTCCGTGAGCTACATCGCCGAGGGCCTCTTCGCGAAGGTCATCACGGGCGAGCAGCAGATGAACCGCAGCGTGCGGACGCTCATGATCGGCGCGATGTCCCAGAACGCCGCGCTCGAGAGCCCCCTGCTCAAGAAGCGCGACATCATGGTCATCACGAGCGGCGACCGCAGCGAGATCATCCTCATCGCGCTCGAGAACAACGCCGCCTGCGTCCTCCTCACGAACGACATCCTCCCGCCCCCGAACATCATCGCGCTGGCCGAGGAGAAGAACGTGCCCCTCCTGCTCGTGCCGTTCGACACGTACGAGACGGCGCGTCAGGTGGACAGCATGATGCCGCTTCTGGGGAAGGACGAGATGGGGAAGATCGAGCTTCTGACCGAGCTTGCGAGGAAGCACATCAAGCTCGACGCGTTCTCCGGCTAGCCGCGTTCCTCGGCCGCGGGCGGCGCGACGATGGCGCCTTCGGCCGGCCCGCCCCGGGCGCGGCCGAGGAGCCCCTCCAGCGCGTCGCGCACGCGCGCGACCGTCACCGCTTCCATGCACAGCAGGCGACCCACCCTGCACGTCGGCGAGTCGCAGGGGCGGCACGGCACGCCCTCGCCCGCCGCCGCGACCCACGCGTCGCCCGGCGGGTGCCAGCGCGCCACGGGCGTCGGCCCGTGGATGAACACGCCGGGCGCGCCGACCGCGGCGGCCACGTGCATCGGCCCGGTGTTGTTCGCGACGACCGCGACCGCGCGCTCGAAGAGCGCGGCGAGGACGCGCGCGGTCCGGGGCCGCGCGACCCTCGGGGCCGGAAGGCCCTGCGAGCGCCACCACGACAGCACGGCGTCCGCCAGCGCGCCCTCCTTCGGACCGGCGACGTACAGCGGCTCGATGCCGTCTGCCCGCAACCCCGCCCCCAGCTCGGCGAACCGCTCGACCGGCCAGCGGCGGATCTCGCGGCTCGCCCCGGGGTGAAGCGCCACCAGGCGCCCGCGCGCGTCGCCGACGAGCCCAGCCGCTTCCTCGCGCTCCTCGGGAAGAAGGTGAAGCTCGAGCGCGCGCCCGTCGGGCGGCACGCCGAGGAGCGAGAGCGCCCTGAGGTGCTCGTCCACCTCGTAGGCGGAGCGGTCCCGCGGGGCGCTGTGCGTGAGGAGGAAGGCGCGCCCCTCGCAGGCGAGCCCCGCGCGGACGGGCACGCGCGCGAGCGCCGCGAGCAGGGCGCTTCTGAACGACGTGTGGCAGACGAGCGCGGCGTCGAACCGCTGAGCCCTGATCCACGCCGCGAGGGCAAGGAGGCGGACGGCGCCCGAGCGCTGCTCCTTCGGCACGGGCAGCAGCCTGTCGAGCGCCGGGTTGCCGACGAGGAGCGGCGCGGAGCCCGGCGAGACGAGCGCGGTCACCTTGGAGTTCGGATACGCCTTGCGGAAAGCTCTCAGCGCGGGCGTGACGACGAGAAGCTCCCCCAGAAGCCCCGTCTCGATGACGAGGACCTTTGGGACGTCGGGGAGCGTCGGAGGCTTCTTCCTTCGGCCCACCGGCAGGCCCCCGTGACTAGTCCACCTTCGGAGCGAGCTCGGCCTCGACGAGGACGCCGGGCACCGGCGTCTCCACGAACGACGCCGTGGCCTCGGCCGCGCGCTCCACGCCGGCGGCGTTCGCCACGTCGCGGAGCTCGGGAAGGAGCGGTTCGATCCTCGCCCACGCGGCGTCGTCGCAGGCGATGCGGAGCGCCTTCAGGGGCGCGGCGACCGACACCTTGAGCGTGGACTTCACCTTCCTCATGCCCTCCACCACCGCGAGCGCGGCCTGCCCGGCCTCGAGCGCCTCGGCGTCGCGCCACCCCGCGGGAGCCTCCGGCCACCCGCCGGTATGGATGGACTCCGTTCCCTCCCGCTCGGCGAAGAAGAGGGAGTGGATCTCCTCGGTGATGTGCGGCATGACGGGCGCGAGCATCTTGAGCGCGCCGAGCAGCGCCTGGTAGAGGGCGAACTGCGCGCCGCGCCGCCCCTCGGCGTCGTGCCCCTCGCCTCCGTACAGCCTTCGCTTCGCGATCTCGATGTAGTTGTCGCAGAGGTCGCGCCAGAAGAACGCCTCGACCGCCTCCACCGCGGCGTGGTACTCGCAGTCCGCGTAGCTCTTCGTCGCGCGCTCGATGGTCTCGGCCAGGCGCGCGAGCAGCCAGCGGTCGATGAGCTCGAGCCGCCGGGGCGCCGCCGGGTCGAGGTCCGCGATGCGCCCGATGGCGAACCGGGACGCGTTCCACAGCTTCACGACGAGCCTGTGACCGGCGTCGAGCGGCTCCTCCGCGAGGACCGTATCCACCCCGAGCTTCGTGGAGCACGCCCAGTAGCGGGTGCAGTCGGCCGACCGCTCCTCGATGACCTGCTTCGGCGTCCGCGCCGCGCCGCCTTTCGACTTGCTGATCTTCGCACGGTCGGGATGGAGCGCGTGCCCCGAGATCATCGCCGTGCGCCAAGGGACCTTCCCCTCGTTGAGCACGCTCTTCACGATCGTGTAGAACGCCCACGTCCGGATGATGTCGTGCGCCTGAGGACGCAGGTCCATGAGGTACTCCGCGCCGTCCTCGGACTTCGCGAATCGGGCGGCGCGCGAGTCCGTCTCGCCCCACTTGACGTTCAGGAAGGGCGTGCACGACGACGTCATCCACGTGTCCATGATGTCGCGCTCGGGCGCGAGGTCCGACGAGCCGCACGCCGGACAGGCATCGACCGGCGGCCGGGACACGGTGGGGTCCACGGGAAGCTGGTCCTCCCGCGCGAGGACCACCTCGCCGCACGCCGCGCAGATCCACACGGGGAACGGAACGCCGTAGTACCTCTGGCGCGAGACGCACCAGTCCCACTTGAGGTTCTCCACCCAGTTCCGGAGGCGCGTGTGCATGAACTCGGGGCACCACCGGACGGCGGCGCCCGCGTCGATGATCTCCTGCTTGATGTCCAGCACGCGGATGAACCACTGCGTGGCGACGGAGAACTCGACCCCGGTCCCGCAGCGCTCGTGCACGTTCACGACGTGGCTGATCGGCCGCTCGCCGCGGAGCGCCCGGGCGCGCGCGAGGTCCTCGACGATCCGCGCCCTCGCGTCCTTGATCGAGAGGTCGCGGTAGGCGCCGGCGAGATCGTTGAGCCGGCCCTGCCCGTCGAACACGATGCGCGTCGGAAGCCCGTGCTCCTGCCACCACGCGATGTCCGTCGTGTCCCCGAAGGTGCAGCACATCACGACGCCCGTGCCCTTCTCCGGGTCGGCCCGCTCGTCGGCCAGGATGGGGACGCCGTGGCCGAAGAGCGGCACCAGGGCCTCCTTCCCCACGAGCCCGCGGTACCGCTCGTCGTCGGGGTGCACGAACATCCCCACGCACGCCGGCAGGAGCTCGGGCCGGGTGGTCGACACGACCAGGTCCTTGCCCTCGCACGTGAACGCGACATCGAAGAACGTCGAGGAGCGCTCGGCGTCCTCGATCTCAGCCTGCGCGATGGCGGTGTGGCACTCGGGGCACCAGAGCGTCGGCGCCTCCTTCCGGTACACCCGCCCCTTCCGATAGAGGTCGATGAACGACCGCTGGGAGATGCGCTGCGACAGCGGGTCAATGGTCGAGTAGTTCTGCGTCCAGTCCACCGACAGGCCGAGGCTCCTCCAGAACACCTTGAACTCGTCCTCGTAGCGCTTCGTGAGCTCGAGGCACATCTGGACGAAGCGCTCGCGCCCGACGTCGGTCGCCTTGACGCCGGCCTCCTTCTCGACGAGCCGCTCGCTCGGAAGACCGTTGTCGTCGAACCCGAACGGGTAGTAGACGTTGTAGCCCCTCATCCGCCAGAACCGCGCGACGACCTCGGCCTGGACGTAGCTGAACACGTGGCCGATGTGGATGCTCCCCGACACCGTCGGGGGCGGCGTGTCGATGCTGTAGATGGGGCGGTCGGGGTGCCTGTCGAAGCGGTAGAGGCCGCGCTCCTCCCACTCGCGCTGCCACTTCGCCTCGGCGGTCTTCGGGTCGTAGCGCTTCGGCAGTTCCATGGTCTCCCTCGCCGGCCGTCGAAACAGCGGGGCCCTCTCATTCCGCGCCGGGAACGAGAGGGCCCGTCATGGCGTCCTTCCGCGGGCCGATCCGTCACCCGCGCGCCGGCGCCCGTAGGAACGCGCTGCCGGCGCGGGCGGCGCCTAGTACATCCCGCCGCCGGGCGGGGTCGGAAGCGCGGGCTCGTCCTTGTCGGGCTTCTCCGTCACGAGCGACTCCGTCGTGAGCAGGAGCGAGGCGATGCTCGACGCGTTCTGGAGCGCGATCCGGACGACCTTTGTCGGGTCGATCACGCCCTGCTCGATGAGGTCGCCGTACTCCCCCGACTCCGCATTGAACCCGAAGTTCTTCTTGCCTTCCAGAACGCGCTGCACGACGAGCGAGCCCTCGTACCCCGCGTTCTCGGCGATCTGCCTGAGGGGAGCCTCGAGCGCCTTGCGCACGATCGCGATCCCCGTCTTCTCGTCGGCGTCCTTCGCCGGCAGCTTGTCGAGCGCCGGGAGCGTCCGGATGAGCGCGACGCCTCCGCCGGCCACGATGCCCTCCTCGGCCGCCGCGCGCGTGGCGTGGAGCGCGTCGTCGACGCGCGCCTTCTTCTCCTTCATCTCGAGCTCGGTCGCTGCGCCGACCTTGAGCACGGCCACGCCGCCCGCGAGCTTCGCCAGCCGCTCCTGCAGCTTCTCCTTGTCGTAGTCCGACGTCGTGTCCTCGATCTCGCGCTTGATCTGCGCGATGCGGCCCTCGATGTCGGCCTTCTTGCCCGCGCCCTCGACGATGGTCGTGTCGTCCTTCGTGACGATGACCTTCTTCGCGCGGCCGAGGTCGGAGAGCTGAAGCCCCTCGAGCTTGAGGCCGAGGTCCTTCGCGACGAACGTGCCGGCCGTCAGGACCGCGATGTCCTCGAGCATGGCCTTCCGGCGGTCGCCGTAGCCCGGCGCCTTGACGGCGACGCAGGGCAGCACCCCGCGCAGCTTGTTGACGACGAGCGTCGCCAGGGCCTCTCCCTCGACGTTCTCTGCGATGACGACGAGCGGCCTGCCCGACTGCGCGACCTTCTCGAGGAGCGGCACGAGGTCCTTCATGGACGAGAGCTTGTCCTCGAAGATGAGGAGGTGCGCGTTCTCGACGACCGCCTCCATCGTCTGCGCGTCGGTGGCGAAGTACGGCGAGACGTAGCCGCGGTCGAACTGCATGCCCTCGACGACCTCGAGGGTCGTCTCGATGCTCTTGGCTTCCTCGATCGTGATCGTGCCGTCGCGCCCGACCTTGTCCATCGCGTCGGCGATCAGGTTGCCGACGGCGGTGTCGTTGTTGGCGGAGATCCTCGCGACGCTGAAGATCTCGCTGCGGTCGCGCACCTTGCGCGACGCCTTCTCGAGCTCCTCGACGACCGCCTGCGACGCGCGCTCGATGCCGCGCTTGACGTACATGGGGTTGGCGCCGGAGGTGACGCTCTTCAGGCCCTCGCGGTAGATGGCCTCGGCGAGCACGGTGGCGGTCGTCGTGCCGTCGCCGGCGACGTCGCTCGTCTTCGACGCGACCTCGCGGACCATCTGGGCGCCCATGTTCTCGAAGCGGTCCTCGAGGTCCACTTCCTTCGCGACCGTCACGCCGTCCTTCGTGATGCGGGGCCCGCCCCACTTGCGGTCGAGAACGACGTTCCTCCCCTTGGGACCCAGTGTGACCTTCACGGCCTTGCTGAGCTGCTCCACGCCTCGCAGCACAGCCTGCCGCGCCTCTTCTCCGTACAGAAGCTCCTTCGCCGGCATGCGTGTTCCTCCCTTCGAAGTGACAGGCCCTCTAGGACGGCTTCCCGCAACCTACCCGTCGCGGACCGTCCAGACATTCTAGACGCTTGCCGGCGGCGGCGCAACCCCTCAGGCGGGTCCCGGTGGTCGGCCGGCGGGCGGCGGAAGGGGCCCCGTGAGAGCCCTAGAAGGCCTGTCCCACGCCGACGTAGAAGGCCGACGGCCCGGGCTCCGTGACGGGCGCCGCGAGGTCGAACCGGAGCACGCCGATGCGGGTGTCGTACCTCAGGCCACCGCCGGCGCCGACGGCCAGGCCGTCCAGCCGGACGGCGTCGGTCTCGGCGAAGGCCTGCCCGGCGTCGGCGAACGCGACCACGGAGAACCCCCTCCAGACCCGCACCCTGGCCTCCGCGCGGACCTCGAGGAGCGCAAGCCCACCGACGGCCGCGCCGCCGGCGGACGGCCCGAGGGAGTTCCGGTCGTATCCCCTGACCGACCCGTCCCCGCCCGCCGTGTAGCGCTCGTTCACCGGCACGCCTCCGCCCTCCCCGGGCCGGATCCAGCCGAAGCGGAGCGCGAGCCCCCCGACGACGCGCCCGCCCACCGGGGCGAAGCCGCGCGCGAAGACCTCCGTCCTCACGAAGTTGTTCGTTCCACCGAGCCTCGAGCTCGCGACGTCCACGCGCGCGCCGGCGAACGCGCCGCGCCGCGCGTTGAGGATGTCGTCGCGCGTGTCGTGCGAGGCGCCCACGGTGACGTTGCTCGTGTAGTTCGCGCCCAGCCCGCCGCCCTCCACGGTCTCGAGGACGACCGTGCGCTCGAACGTGTAGCCGCCCATGAGCGTGAGCGACCGGCCGAATCGCTTCGACGCGCCGGCGTCCAGCCCGACGGTCTCCGCCGCATAGGCGCTCTCGTCGCGCCAAGCGTAGCGCGCGCCGGCGGACACCGCGAGCGGGACGCCGAGGAACCACGGGTCGCCGACCGACGCCTCGGCCTCGCGGACGAACTCGGAGACCCTGGCCCTGAGCCCGGCCGTCGTCGCCTGCCCCTGGAGGTTCCGGTTCGACACCTCGAAGCCGGCCTCGTACCCGTCGAGGACGGCGTACCCGGCGGTGAGGTCCAGCCTGACGCTCGGCCGCTCGCGCACGCGGACCAGGAGGCGGCGCTCCGGCCTGCCGGTGTCTCCCGGCGCGGGCTCGATCCGAACGGAGTTGAACAGGCCGGTCCTGTAGAGCGCGGCCTGCGTCTCGCCGATCTCGTTCACGTCGAAGAGGCGCCCCACGGCGAACCGGAACTCGCGCTCGAGCACGTGGTCGCGCGTCTTCAGCGCGCCCTCGATGGCGATGCCGCCGATCGTCGCCGGGTCGCGCTCGACGACCGCGTAGCGGACGGTCGCGCTCCGCGCGTCGTCGTCACGCTCGACGGTCTGCTCGACGCGCGCGTCCAGGTACGAGCGGCGGGCGTACTCGCTCAGGACCGCGTCCCGGTCCGCCGCCAGCGCTTCCGACAGGAGCGGATCGCCCTCCCTGACGGAGATCACCGAACGCAGCAGGGCCTCGTCGAGCGCCCGGTTGCCTTCGAAGACCACCGCCGTCACGCGCCACCGGTCCCTCTCGTCGATGCCGACGAGGAGCTCGACCGACAGGCCGTCCGCGGCGAGCGCGATGTCCTCGAGGCCGGCCGTCGCCTCGAGGAAACCCTGCGACCGATAGAACCGCTCGAGGTTCGCAAGATCTCGGTCGAGCGTGCCCCTGGAGTGGTGCACCGCCCGGAACAACCCGCCGGGCGTCGTTCTCATGTAGGTCAGGAGCTCGCGCTCGGAGAACGTCTCGTTGCCGACGAAGTGCACGGCCCGGACGAGCGGCCCGAGCCTCCGGATGCGCTCCACGCGCCAGCGTTCAAGAACGGGGTTCGGCGAGCCGGCCGCCGCCGGACCGGGCGCCGCCGCGAGGCACGCGGCGACGGCGAGGACGCCGGCGAGCGCGAGCAGCGCGTTGCCGCCGACGGCCCGCCTACTCGAACAGCAGACTGGCCCTGAGGCCGACGGCATGGTTCCCCTCCGGGTCCGCCCTGGTCTCGAGCGACAGGGTGCGCGTGAGCTTGAGGGAGATGTCCACCTCGCGCTGGTCGAGCTTCCCGAGCGCGGTCCGGTAGTCCACGCGGAGTCTGTCGCCGAACCGCTTGCCGAGCGTGAGCTCAGCGCCCGCGAGGTCGCCGGCCTCGGCCGCCTCGCGGTCCAGCTCCACGGTGTCGAGGTCCAGGAGCCTCTCCATCGTGCTTTCGGCCACGCCGAACAGGCTGCCGAGGAACGCCTTCCGCGTGAGCGCGCCGAGCCGCTCGCCTGAGGAGCCCACCGCCGCGCCGCCCCCCGCGGCGAGTTCGCCCACCGTGTCCCCGAACGTCAGGAGCGCCAGGACGTCCGGCTCGGAGAGCGGCGGAGCGCTCGAGAGCTCGGGGAGCGCGTCGAACGCGAACCCCGTGACGCGCAGCGTGACGTCGTACTCCTCGCGCGAGCGCGAGACGACGCTCGCCGTCCCGAGGAGGTCCACGTACGGGTCCTGCCGGCGGGGGTCGGTGAAGCTCACGTTGAGGTTCTCGATCACGAACTCGTTGTCCAGGTACCGGAACGTGCCGTCCTCGGCGTACATGCCGCCGGAGAGCTGCGGCGCGAGGAGCGTGCCTCCGAGATGGAGGGCGCCCGCGAGGTCGAGATCGGCGAGGTTGCTCCGCACGCCGATCCTGTCCTTCACCGCGACGTCCACGTCGAGCGCGACGCGCGCCCGCTTGTCGTCCGCGCGCGGCCGCACGGAGCGAACCGGCCCGCCTCCCATGATGTCGCCGAGGCCGACCTGCTGCGTGACGGTGAGCCTCTCGACCGTGACCTCGCCCGACAGCCGAGAGGCCGCGTCCGTGCCGGCCCACGTCACCGACCCTCCCAGCCGTGCGTCGAGCGTCTGTGGGACCGAGAACTCCGGCGACTCGAGGTTGGCGCGCAGCCAGAACGGGCGCGCGCCCGGGCCCAGCGGCTCGGCGAAGCCGGACGCCGTGACGCGCCCGCGGCCGAGCGACGCCC
>VGIX01000041.1 GCA_016867725.1 Candidatus Effluviviaceae Genus I sp. | reverse complement strand
ACGCGCCGAGGACGGTCGAGGAAGCGCTGGCCGCGCTGGACGCCGCCGACGGCGCGCGCCCGATCGCGGGCGGCACCGACCTCGCGGTGCGCATCCTCGACGGGGCGGCACGGCCGCCCGTGCTCGTGGACCTCGGGCGCGTCGCGGGCCTCGACGCGATCGTCGTCGGGGAACCCACGCCGGGCGTCGCCCGCGTCGAGATCGGGGCGCTCGCCACGCACGCCGCGGTCGCCGCCCATCCCGTCGTGCGCGACCGCGCGCCGGCGCTCGCGGCCGCGTGCCGAACCATCGGCTCCCGGCAGGTCCGCGAGCGTGGGACCCTGTGCGGCAACGTGGCGAACGCCTCGCCGGCGGCCGACGGCGCCGTCGCGCTCCTCGCACTCGACGCGGCGGTGACGGCGCGCTCGTCGCGGTCGGGCGCGACGACGATCCCGCTCGAGTCGTTTCTCCTCGGTCCCGGGGAGACGACGCTCCGCCGCGGCGAGCTCATCGTCTCGGTCGGGCTCGACTGCCCGTCGAGCGACGCGCGCGGCGCGTACCTCAAGATGGGGCAGCGGCGCGCGCTCGCCATCGCCATCGCGTCGGTGGCGGTCGTGTTCGAGCCCCGGGCGGGGACGGTGAGGATCGCGATCGGCTCGGCGGCGCCGACGCCGGTGCGAGCGCGAACGGCCGAGGAGCTCTTCGCGGAGGAGTGGCACGCGGCGTGCGGGAGAGGCAACGCGCGCGCCGCGCTTATCGCCGAGGTCGCCCGGCGGGCCGCCGCGGCGACGAGCCCGATCGACGACGTGCGGGCGTCGGCGTGGTACCGGACGGCGCTCGTGGAGGCGCTGACGAGACAGGCTCTGGAAGAGGTGTGCGCGTGACGGGCCGCGCGGCGGCCCGCGGGTCAACGAACGGGACGGAGGGTCCGATGTACGACGGGAAGTTCAGGGGCAGGGACTTCATCACCATCCTCGACTACACGCGCGAGGAGGTGGAGCACATCCTTGACGTCGCGGCCGACCTCAAGCAGAAGTTCCACAAGGGGCAGCCGCACAAGCTCCTCGAGGGGCGCACGCTCTTCATGATCTTCTTCAACCAGTCGCTCCGCACGAGGAACAGCTTCGAGGCGGGCATGACGCAGCTCGGCGGCCACGCCCACTACCTCGACCCGAGCAAGATCTACCGGCCCGCGCTGGAGGGCGAGGAGGTCGCGTACTCGACCGAGCGCATCAGCGACGTCGCGCGCACGCTCGCGCGCATGGGCCACGGCATCGCCATCCGCATGTACGGCGAGCCGGTGGAGTGGGTGTACGGCAAGGCCAACCGGGTGCTCCGCGAGTTCGCACAGTGGGCCGACATCCCGCTCATCAACATGGAGTGCGACATCTACCACCCGTGCCAGGGCATGGCCGACATCATGACCGTCCGCGAGCACTGCGGCGGCTTCAAGAAGAAGAAGTTCGTGATGAGCTGGGCCTACAGCCCGAGCGTCGAGAAGCCGCTCTCGGTCCCGCAGAGCGCGATCATCGCGGCCGCGACCGTCGGCTGCGACGTCGTGCTCGCGCACCCGAAGGGCCTCGAGCTTGCCGACGACGTGCTCGATGCGACACGGAATCGCGCGAAGGAGGCCGGCGGCTCGTTCGAGATCGTGAACGACATGCGCGAGGCCCTCCGCGGCGCCGACATCGTCTATCCAAAGGCGTGGACCGCGAAGCAGTTCATCCCGCCGTTCTCGAAGAAGCCGGAGCTCGACGCCACGCAGAAGCTCTTCGACGCGAACAAGGACTGGATCTGCGACGCGGCGAAGATGAAGCTCGCAAGACCTGACGCGAAGTACATGCACTGCCTGCCCTGCGACCGCGGGTTCGAGGTGACGAACGACGTCATCGACGGGCCGCAGTCGGTCGTGTTCGACCAGGCGGAGAACAGGCTGCACGTCCAGAAGGCCATCATGGCCCTGACCATGGACTAGGAGGAGGGGCGATGGCCGTCAATCTCAAGGGTCGCGACCTCATCTGCACGCAGGACTGGAGCGTCGAGGAGCTCGAGGCCGTGCTCACGCTCGCGAAGAAGATGAAGGCCGAGCGGTACAGCGACGAGCACGCGAGGGTCCTCAGGCACCGGACGTTCATGATGATGTTCTACAACTCGTCGCTTCGCACGAGGCAGTCGTTCGAGGCCGCGGCGAGCGAACTCGGGGGCCACGCGCAGTTCCTCGAGCCGTCGAAACTCCGCCTCCGCACGAAGACCGAGCGCGGCGAGGTCCTGAAGGACACCGCGAACGTCATGAGCCGCTACGGCGTCGGCATCGGCATCCGCATCCTCGAGGACTCCGTGGAGAAGTACGGGGACGGCGACGCCTTCCTCAGGGAGTTCGCCGACATCGCGAGCATTCCCGTCGTGAGCATGGCGCACGACAAGTTCCACCCGTGCCAGGGGCTCGCGGACGTCCAGGGCATGCGCGAACACCTCGGCGACACGAGGGGGAAGACCCTCCTCCAGGTGTGGGGCTACTCGCCGATGGTCCGCTCGTGGAGCAGCGTGCAGGAGAGCCTCATCATCAGCTCGCGGCTCGGGATGCACGTCCGGATGGCGTATCCGAAGGGGTTCGACCTCGACCCCGAGGTCATCGCCACGGTGAAGGCCAACTGCGCCGCGGCCGGCACGCGGTTCGAGATCACGCACGACCAGGAGGAGGCCTACCGGGGCGTGGACGTGGTCTACTCGCGGCACTGGATGCACCCGGCGCGGTACGCCGAGGGCCGCGAGGGCGACCAGCGGCGGTCGGCCGAGCACCGCGACTGGCGTGCCACGGCCGAGCGCATGAAGCGCACGAACAACGCGGTCTACATCCACCCGATGCCGGTGGACCGCGAGAACGAGGTGGACGACGCCGTGTGCGATTCGCCGCGCTCGATCATCTACGACGTCGCGGAGAACCGGCTGCACGCGCAGAAGGCCATCATGGCGCTCACGATGGCGTAGCGCGGGGGCAAGGGGACGACATCCATGGGCAAGCTCGCAGTGGTGGCGATCGGCGGGAACTCCATCACGAGGGCCGGACAGCGCGGCACGATCCCCGAGCAGTTCGACAACTCGCGGGAGACGAGCCGGCACATCGCCGAGATGATCGCGCGCGGGTACGACGTGGTCATCACGCACGGGAACGGCCCGCAGATCGGGAACATCCTCCTGCGCGCCGAGATCGCCTCGACGACGCTGCCGCCGCTCCCGCTCGACACGTGCGGCGCCGACGCGCAGGGCGGCATGGGGTACATGATCCAGCAGGTGCTGGGCGGCGTGCTCAAGGACCGCGGCATCGCGAAGGACGTGGTCACGGTCCTCACGCAGGTGCTGGTGGACCGCGGCGACCCCGCGTTCTCGAAGCCGACGAAGCCGATCGGCCCGTTCTACTCGATGGAGGAGGCCGAGGCGAAGCGCGCCGAGCTCGGATGGGACGTCGCGGAGGACGCGAACCGCGGGTGGCGGCGCGTCGTGCCCTCGCCGCTGCCGAAGCGCGTGATCGAGTCCGGCCCCATCAAGGCGCTGCTCAAGGCCGGGTGCGTCGTCATCGCCGTCGGCGGCGGCGGCATCCCGGTCGTCGAGCTGGACGGCAAGCTCAAGGGCGTCGAGGCGGTCATCGACAAGGACCACGCCTCGAGGCTCCTCGCGAACGAGATCGGCGCCGAGCTCCTGCTCATCTCCACCGCGGTCGAGCGCGTCTCGCTGAACTACGGCAAGCCGAACGAGGCGCGCCTGTCGAGCCTCACGGTCGCCGAGGCGAGGAAGCACCTGGCCGACGGGCAGTTCCCCGCCGGCAGCATGGGCCCGAAGATCCAGGCGGCCATCGAGTTCATCGAGGGCGGCGGGCGCGAGGTCATCATCACCTCGCCCGAGTGCATCGCCGCGGCGCTGGACGGCGCGGCGGGCACGAGGGTGACGGCGTAGCGGGCGACGGCGGCGCGCGGGCGAGGCCGGGCAGCGCCCGGCGCGGGGCGGGACGGCACCTAACCACGGGGCGGCACCGATGAAGGAACTCGCGAAGATCATCCGGGCGGCCAGAGGCAAGATGCCGCCGGACCTCGTTCTCAAGAACGGGCGCATCGTCAACGTGTTCTCGGCCGAGGTCTACAAGGCGGACCTCGCCGTCTGGGGCGGCCGCATCGTCGGCATCGGCCCGTCGTACAAGGGCCGGAAGGCGATCGACTTGAAGGGCGCCTTCGTGCTGCCGGGCCTCATCGACGGGCACATGCACGTCGAGAGCACGATGGTGAAAGTGCAGGAGTTCGCGCGCTCGGTGGTTCCCAGGGGCACGACCTCCGTCATCTGCGACCCGCACGAGATCGCGAACGTCCACGGCCTCGAGGGCATCCACTACATCCTCAACTCGAGCAAGTTCAGCCCCGTCAACATCTTCGTGATGCTCTCGTCGTGCGTTCCCGCCACGCCGTTCGAGACGAGCGGCGCGAACCTCCGTGGGTTCGACCTCTACCCGCTCCTGCGCGAGAAGTGGGTGCTGGGCTTAGGCGAGGTCATGAACTACCCGGGCGTCCTCCTCGAGGACGAGGGGCTGCTCGACAAGATCTCGATGACCCAGGACAAGCGCATCGACGGCCACGCGCCGGGTCTTTCGGGGCGCGACCTCAACGCGTACGTCGCGGCCGGCGTGAACTCGGACCACGAGAGCACCTCGGTGGACGAGGTCGTCGAGAAGCTCAGGCTCGGCATGCACATCATGATCCGCGAGGGGTCCGTCACGAAGAACCTGCGCGACCTCCTCCCGGCCGTCACCACCGAGAACCTCTCCCGCTGCTTCTTCGTCACCGACGACCGGCACCCGAAGGACCTTCTCAGGAAGGGCCACGTGGACCACATGGTCAAGATGGCCGTCAAGGAGGGTCTGGACCCGGTCTCGGCCATTCGCCTCGCGACCATCAACACGGCGCAGTACTTCCGGCTGAAGGACCTCGGGGCGATCGCTCCCGGCTACTTCGCCGACCTCGTGGTCGTGGACGACCTCAGGAAGTTCAACGTGAGGATGGTGTTCAAGAACGGCCGCCTCGTGGCGAAGGACGGCGAGATGGTCGTCGCGCGGCCGCGGACGCCGCAGATCACGCTTCGAAGCTCCATCAACATCCGGTGGCTCAAGGTCGAGGACTTCGAGATCCCGGCATCCGGGCACAGCGTGAGGGTGATCAACCTCGTTCCGGACCAGATCGTGACGCGCGCGAGCGTCGAGCACGCGAAGGTCGAGGACGGGAAGCTCGTCGCCGACCTCGAGCGCGACCTTCTTCCGCTCGCCGTCGTCGAGCGGCACCTCGCGAGCGGCAACGTGGGGCGCGCCGTCGTGCGCGGGTTCGGGCTCCGGAAGGGCGCGCTCGCGAGCTCGGTCTCGCACGACTCGCACAACGTCGCCGTCGTCGGGACCTCGCCCGAGGAGATGATGGCCGCGGTCATCGAGATCTCGAAGATGCGGGGCGGGCTCGCCGTGGTGCGCGACGGCAAGCTCGTGGTGGGGCTCCCGCTCCCCATCGCCGGGCTCATGTCGGAGAAGACGCTCCCCGAGGTCGTCGAGGGGCTCGACAAGGTCACGAAGGCGGCGAGGCGCCTCGGCTCGAAGCTCGACGACCCGTTCATGGCGCTTTCGTTCCTCGCGCTGCCGGTGATCCCGGAGCTCAAGATCACCGACAGGGGCCTCTTCGACGTGAACGCGTTCGCCTTCACCGACCTCTTCGTCTGAGCCGCCGTCCGGAAGGGACATGCACCGGCGCATCTACTTCGTGCTCTTCGTGGCCCTCTTCGCCTCGGCCATGGGGACCGGGTTCATCGGCCCCCTCATGCCGCTCTACGCCCGCGAACTCGGGGCGCGCGGGCTCTCGCTCGGGCTCATCTTCACGGGATTCTCGCTCGCGCAGTTCATCTCGATGCCGATCGTGGGACGGCTCTCGGACCACCACGGTCGCCGGCTCTTCCTGGTCGTCGGCCTGTCGTTGTACACGCTCTTCTCGCTCGCGTACTCGGTCGCGTCGGGCGTGGCGCAGCTCATCGCGGTGCGCGTGCTCCACGGCGCGGCCGCGGGGATGGTCAACCCGGTGGCGCAGGCCTACATCGCCGACATCACGCCGAAGGGCGAGGAGGGCTCGCGGCTGGGCGCGTTCAACGTGGCGCTCTTCACGGCGTTCGGCCTCGGGCCGCTTCTCGGCGGCCCCGTCGCCGACCTCCTCGGCATCCGAGCGCCGTTCTACGCGATGGGGAGCCTGAGCCTCGTCGCGCTGCTCCTCGTCATCCTGCTTCTCCCCGAGGCCGGTCTTCACGGGGCGGCCGGCGAGAAGCGGGCGCGCACGCGCACCATCATCCGCGACCCGATGGTGAAGGCCGCGTTCCTCTTCCGCGCGCTCGTCGCGTTCGGCCGCGGGCTCGTCATCCCGTTCCTGCCGTTCGTCGCCGAGGGGCTCGGCGCGTCGCTCAGCGTCATCGGCGCGCTTCTCGCGACGAACATCATCCTCGCGGGCGTCCTCCAGATCCCGTTCGGGAAGACCGCGGACCGCGTATCGAGGCCGGCGCTCATGGGGATCGGCATCCTCTCGATGGCGGCGCTCATCTTCTCCATCCCGTACTGCCGGAGCGTGGCGGCGCTCTTCGCGCTCCAGATCGCGACGGGCGTCACCATGGCGATCGGCATGCCGGCGGGGCTCGCGGTGGCCGCCGAGCGCGGACGGCATCACAACGCGATGGGCACGTCCATGGCGCTCTTCACGAGCGGCATGAGCGTGGGGCTCATCGTCGCGCCGGTCGCGGGAGGGGCGCTCTCGGACATGTTCGGCCTTGACTTCGTGTTCTTCGGTGGTTCCCTTGTGGTCATCGCGGGGTTCGCGGCGTTCGCAGCGCTCGTCCGGAGCGCCGCCGCGGCCCGCCCCGCCCTGCAAAGGAGCGCATCATGAAGCGCATCGCGTTGGTCCTCGCCGCGTTGCTCGCCGTCGGGCCGATCGCCGGGTGCCAGAAGGGCGAGCCGACGAAGGCCGGCGCGCCGCTGCGCGTCGGCATGGTCTTCGACGTGGGAGGGAAGGGGGACAAGTCGTTCAACGACTCGGCGTACCGCGGCCTCCTGCACGCGGCGGACGCGTTCGGGATCGAGCACACCGAGTTCGAGCCGGGCCAGGACGCAGACCGCGAGACGGGACTCCGCAAGCTCGCGCAGGCCGACTACGACGTCATCATCGGTGTGGGGTTCCTGTTCAGCGAGGCGCTGCGCAAGGTCGCCCGCGACTACCCCGACGTCAAGTTCGCCTGCGTGGACTTCGATGCGCGGCCGGGCGAGGTGCTGCCCGCGAACCTCGCCGGCCTTACGTTCCGCGAGGAGGAGGGGTCGTTCCTCGTCGGGATGCTCGCCGCGATGTTCAGCACGACGGGGCGACTCGGGTTCGTGGGAGGCATGAACATCCCGCTCATCCACAAGTTCGAGGCCGGGTACGTCGCGGGCGCGAAGCACGTGAACCCCGGCGTCTCGGTCACCGTCGCGTACGCGGGCACGACGCCGCAGGCGTTCGCCGACCCGGCGAAGGGCAAGGAGCTTGCGCTCCTCCAGTTCGGGCGAGGCGTGGACGTCATCTACCACGCGTCCGGAAGCACGGGCAACGGCGTCATCGAGGCGGCGCGCGAGAAGGGCAAGTACGCCATCGGCGTGGACTCGAACCAGAACTACATGGCGCCCGGCCACGTCCTCACGAGCATGATCAAGCGCGTGGACAACGCCGTGTACATGACGGTCCGGTCGGCGCTCGAGGGTTCGTTCAAGGGCGGCCTCCGCGAGTTCGGCCTGGCCGAGGACGGCGTCGGCTACGCCGTGGACGAGCACAACGAGTCGCTGATCACGGACGAGATGCGCGCGAGGGTGGAGGAGGCGAAGGCCGCGATCGTCGCCGGCGAGATCGTCGTTCCGAAGAGCTGACGGCACGCGGGCGCGCGAACGGAGAGGCCGTGGCCGCCGACCTGGCGATCGAGATGCGCGGGGTCACGAAGCGCTACCCGCGCGTCCTGGCCAACGACCGCGTTGACCTCGAGGTCCGCGCGGGCGAGATCCACGCGATCGTCGGCGAGAACGGCGCCGGCAAGTCCACGCTCGTGAAGGCCCTCTACGGACTCGTCGCGCCCGACGCCGGGACCATCCGGATCGCCGGGCGCGAGGTCTCCCGCCACCGCCCCTCCGACGCCATCCGCCTCGGCGTCGGCATGGTGCACCAGCACTTCATGCTCGTGGACACGCTCACCGTCGCGGAGAACGTCGTCCTCGGGCTGGAGCCGCGGCGCGGCGCCCTCCTGGACCGTCCCGCCGCGCGCCGCGCCGTCCAGGGGCTCTCCTCGGAGTACGGCCTCGACCTTGACCCCGACGAACGCGTCGAGAACCTCTCCGTCGGGCTCGAGCAGCGCGTGGAGATCCTGAAGGTCCTCTACCGCGGCGCCCGCATCCTCATCCTCGACGAGCCGACCGCCGTCCTCACGCCGCGCGAGGCGCGCGAGCTCTTCGCGATCCTGCGGGCGCTCTGCGACGCGGGCCGCACGATCGTCTTCATCACGCACAAGCTCGACGAGGTCATCCGGCTCGCCGATCGCGTGACCGTCATGCGCGACGGCCGCGTGACGGGCGTCGTGCAGGCGCGCGAGACGACGGAGGCGGAGCTCGCGCACATGATGGTCGGCCGCGAGGTCCTGCTCCGCGTGGACCGGGGGCGGTCGCGGCCCGCGGAGCCCGTGCTCGAGGTGCGCGGGCTTCGCGCCGAGGGGAGGAAGGGCGTCGAGGTCGTCCGCGGCGTGGACCTCACGGTGCGCGCCGGGGAGATCGTCGGGATCGCGGGCGTGCAGGGCAACGGGCAGACCGAGCTCGTCGAGGTCGTCGCGGGGCTGCGCCGGGCGAGCGCCGGGCGCGTGACGCTCGCCGGGCGCGACGTCACGAACCGGCGGCCGGGGGAGGTCCGGCGCGCGGGCGCGGCACACATCCCCGAGGACCGGCAGGCGCGCGGGCTCGTCCTCGAGTTCACCGTCGAGGAGAACCTTGTGCTCGGCCGGCACCGCGACGCGCCGTACTCGCGGCGCGGCCTCGTCGCCCGCGAGGCGGTGCGCGGACGCGCCGTCGCGCTCATCCGCAAGCACGACCTGAGGCCGGGCGACCCTGCGGTCCTCACGGCGGACCTCTCCGGCGGGAACCAGCAGAAGCTGATCGTCGCCCGCGAGCTGTCGGGCCGTCCCTCGCTCCTCGTCGCGTCGCAGCCGACGCGCGGCGTGGACATCGGGGCAGTCGAGTTCGTCCACCGGAGCCTCGTCGCGATGCGCGACGCGGGCGCGGCGGTGCTGCTCGTGTCCGCAGAGCTCTCGGAGATCATGTCGCTCTCCGACAGGATCGGCGTCATGTACCGCGGTGCGATCGTCGCGTGGTTTCCGGGGGGCGCGGTCACGGAGGAGGAGCTCGGAGCGTGCATGACGGGAGGCGCGCCATGAGCCGCTGGCTGAGATTGGCCGCGCTGATCTCGCCGCTCGTGGCGGTCGCCGCGTCGTTCCTCGTCGGGGCGCTCGTCGTGGCGACCATCGGGGAGAGCCCGGCGCGCGTGTACGCCATCCTCTTCCGCGGCGCGTTCGGGAGCGTGGACGGGCTGGGCCTCGTCCTCTTCAACGCCACCCCGCTCATCTTCACCGGGCTCGCCGTCGCGTTCGCGTTCCGCGCGGGGCTCTTCAACATCGGCGGCGAGGGGCAGCTCTACGCGGGCTCGCTCCTCTGCGCGTGGGCCGGCATCGCGCTCGCCGGTCTCCCCGCGGTCGTCCTCGTGCCCGCGCTCATCGCGGTGGCCGCCGCGGGCGGCGCGCTGTGGGCGCTCCTGCCGGGCTATCTCAAGGCCCGCTTCGGGGTCCACGAGGTCATCAACACGATCATGATGAACTTCATCGCCATCGGGCTTTCGAGCTACCTCGTCATCCACGTTCTCAGGGAGCCCGGCCAGATGACCCCGCAGACCGCCGAGATCGCCGCGGCCGGGTGCCTCCCGCGGCTCGCGCGAGCGGCGCAGCTCTGCGGGATTCCGCTTCCGCACGCGAACCCGCTCAACCTCTCGCTCGTCGTCGCGCTCGCGGCGGTGTGGGTCGCGTGGTTCATCCTGCACCGCACCACGCTCGGATACGAGATCCGCGCCGTGGGGCACAACGCGCGGGCGGCTGAGTGCGCGGGCATCAACGTGCGGAGGACCGTCGTCGTCACGATGATGATCTCGGGGGCGTTCGCCGGCCTCGTGGCCGTGAACGAGGTGATGGGGTTCCGGCACCGCTTCCTCGACAACTTCTCGAGCGGGCTCGGGTTCATGGGGATCGCGGTCGCGCTCCTCGGGCGGAACACGCCGCTCGGGGTGCTCCTCGCCGCGCTCCTCTTCGGCGTGCTGAACACGGGCGCGCTCGAGGTGGACGTGTTCACGAGGGTGCCGCGCGAGCTCATCCAGGTGATCCAGTCGGTGACCATCATCCTGGTGGTCGTCGGAAACGAGGTCCTGTCGAGAAGGCTCAGGGCCGCGCACGCGGCGGTGGCCGGCGCCGCCGGGGAGGGGCGATGAACGGGGAGGACCGCGCGAGCGGGACGGGTCCGGCGGTCAACGCGGTGAGCGCGAAGCGGCCGAACGCCGCGGGAAGCGTCGTCATCTCCGCCGCGGTGGTCATCGGGCTCGCGCTGGTGGCGAAGGCGCTCGGGCTCTTCAAGGACGTGGTCGTCGCGTCGCGTTTCGGGACGAGCGTGACGATGGACGCGTTCCTCGTGGCGTTCACAATCCCGACCATCATCATCTCGTGGCTGGAGTCGCCCATCCGCGCGGGGTTCATCCCGCTCTTCATGGAGCGGCTCGAACGGAAGGGCGAGCACGCCGCCTGGCGCGACGTGGGCGTGTTCCTCGCCGACTTCACGGTGCTCGTGGGGGCGATCGTCGTCATCGGCATCGTGGCCTCGCCGTGGATCGTGCGCGCGGTCGCGCCTGGATTCGGGCCTGAGGCGAGGGCGCTCGCCACCTCGCTCACGCGTGTCATCTTCGTGGCCATCCTCTTCACGGCGATCGGCGGGATCTTCGCGAACCTCTTCCACTGCTACCGGAACTTCGTCATCCCGGGGCTCGGCAACCCGGTGAACAACCTGGTCCTCATCGTGTCGGCGCTCGTCCTGACCGTGCCGTTCGGGATCCACGGTCTCGCGTACGGCGTCGTGTTCGGCGCGGCGGCGCACGCGGCCATCCAGGTGTCGGTCGCCCTTCGGCACCGGGGCGACATCAAGGTGAAGGTCGACTTCCGCGACCCGATGTTCCTCGGTGTGCTGAGGCTCGCCGCGCCGCTTCTCATCGGGATGGCGGGGGCGAAGCTCGACGACGTCGTGGACAGGATGTTCGCGTCCACGCTCTCGTCGGGCAGCATCTCCGCGCTCGCGTATGCGATCCGGCTCATTGACATCCCGCGCGAGATCCTCATCTTCGCGTTCTCGACGGTCCTCCTGCCGTACTTCTCGTCGCTCGCCGCCCGGGACGACCTGAGCGAGCTCGCCGACAAGTTCATGATGTCGCTGCGCGTCGCGTTCTTCGTGCTCTTCCCGGTGTCCATCGCGATGGCGGTGCTGGGCGGCCCGCTCGTCCGGCTCGTGTTCCAGCGCGGTGAGTTCGACGAGCACTCGGTGCGCTTCACGGTCTCGGCGCTCCTCCTGTACACGCCGACCATCTGGGCGCTCGGACTCACGAGCATCATGATCACGGCGTTCGTCGCGCTCCGCGACACGAAGACGCCCGTGATCGCCGGGTTCGTGCGGCTGGGCGTCAAGGTCGCGCTCGTCGCGCTCTTCGTGCGGGTCTTCCAGCACGCGGGGGTCGCGCTCTCGACCTCGATCGCGCACGTGTTCAAGCTCGTGCTGTTCCTGTTCGTGCTGCCGAAGAGCGTGCGGCAGGGGAGGTACCGGCGGCTCTTCTGGAGCTTCGCGGGGACGTTCGCCGCCGCCGCGATCATGGGGACGGTGCTCTTCCTCACGGCCAGCAACTTCGTGGGGATCGCCGACCCGCCGAGCATTTTCCGACAGCTCCTCGCGATCGGCGGACTGGTGTTCGAGGGGACCGTCGTGTACGTCGTGGCGTCGCTGTTCCTCGCCCGCGAGGAGCTCAAGGAGGTCGTGCGGGCGCTCCGGGGGAGCCTGGACCACATCATCGCGAAGTTCTCGCCGGCCGCGCCGACGCCGGAGTAGGGGCGGCGGCTTGCGCGGCTCGGGCGGCCGCCGGCAATCGTGGAGGTCTCGCAGGTGTTCGACCTCGTCGTCATGGACTCCGCGCTCAGGATGGCGACGCCGCTCATGCTCGCGGCGCTCGGGGGCATGTTCTCCGAACGGTCGGGCGTGGTGAACATCGGGCTTGAGGGCATCATGCTCACGGGCGCGTTCACGAGCGTGCTCGCGACGTGGGCCACCGGCGACCCGTGGGTCGGCGCGGCGGCGGGCGTCGCGGGCGGCATGCTCATCGCGCTCATCCACGCGGTCGTCTCCGTGACGTTCAGGGCCGACCAGATCGTGAGCGGGGTCGCGATCAACCTCTTCGCGCTCGGCGCGACGCAGTTCCTCACCTGGATCGTGTGGGGGAGCTCGGCCAACTCGCCGCCCGTCGCCTCGATGGCGCACTGGACGCTGCCGGCGTCGTGGGGCGGCCTCGCGCGCGCCGTGAACCCGGTGCTCGGACACTACCCGCCGCTCGTGCTCGTCGCGCTCGCAAGCGTCGCGGTCTCGCACCTCGTGCTGTTCCGCACGCCGTTCGGCCTTCGGCTCCGCGCGACCGGCGAGCACCCCGAGGCGGCCGACACGCTGGGCATCAGCGTGCGGCGGATGCGGTTCGCCGGCGTGCTCCTGAGCGGGGCGCTCGCGGGCTTGGGCGGAGCGTTCCTCGCGCTCAACACGCACCAGTTCGTGAAGAACATGTCGGCCGGGCGCGGGTTCATCGCGCTCGCGGCGATGATCTTCGGGAAGTGGAGCCCGCTCGGGGCGCTCGGCGCGTCGCTGCTGTTCGGGTACGCCGAGGCCGTGCAGATGGGCCTCCAGGGCCGGCAGGTTCCCACCGAGTTCGTGCAGATGATCCCCTACGTGCTCACCATGGTCGCCCTCGTCGGCGTCATCGGCCGGTCCCGTCCCCCCGCAGCGGTGGGGAAGGCGTATTGAGGGGCCCGCTCGGCGTGTTCGGCGCGCTGGGGAGCTTGCCCGCGGCGTCACTATGCCGGGGTTGATAGTAGAACGGGGGGGGTACAATAGACCGTGCGCGGCAAGCCTTGTCGCTCACGGTCGGGCCGGGCCCGTGCCGGCCCACGAAGGAGGTCCCGCCATGCGCACGCCTCCTCAGCTCCCCCGGTCTCCGAACGACTCCCGCATTGCCTCTCTCACGTCTCTTTCGTGTCTCGCTCTGCTCGCGCTCTCCTCGGTCTCAGCCGCCCAGAGCACTGCTCTGCCCACGGGCTGGGTGCCGTTCGACGGCATGACGCCGAGCCCGGCCTCGCCGGCGCTCGAGATCCTCTCCTCGACGTCACCTGACACCGTGTTCAGGTTCGCGGTGCCGCAGGCGTGTCCCGTGCCGCTGGTGGTGTACGACCTTGCGGGGCGGCGGGTGAGAACCCTCGTGGACGGGCCGGTTCCGGCCGGGTGGCAGACCGCCACCTGGGACGGCAGGACGGATCGCGGGGAGCGCGTGGCCAGCGGGGTGTACTTCTGCCGGCTGGAGGTCGGAACTCGCTCGCTGTCAAGGAAAGTGGTAGTCTTGAAGTAGGAGGGCGGAGCCATGGCTGGCATCGGTTCTGCACGGT
>VGIX01000040.1 GCA_016867725.1 Candidatus Effluviviaceae Genus I sp. | reverse complement strand
GACATGTTTGAGTCTCAACCACCTCCCTTCGCACACCGGTTCCCCCCGCCCGGATGGGCCCCATGCAAGTTGCACGCCTGAATTATACGATACTTGCCGATGGCTGTCAAGAAGAAGGTCAGACCGCCGAGATAGGATTACGCAGACATGGAGAACCGGCTACCGGTCGCCCTGTGTGAGCGGAGCCTACTTGAACATCGCCTTGAGCGCGCCCCAGGAGAGCGGGGCCACGGGGTTCGCCGCGACGATGGCCGTGTAGGCGGCGTCCTCGTCGTCGCGGGGCGCGGCGCCGGCCTCGTCGAGCACGGCCCGGAGCGCGGCCTGGGCGGTCATCTCGGCGACCGAGGGGGCGGGGAGCCTGACGGTGGTCGTGCCCACCACCTGGCAGGCCGGAGGGAGGGTGTTGCCCGCGATGTACACCGCGCCGACGTCGGCCATGAGGACGAGCGCGTCCTGCGCGTCGCTGCGCGGCCCGACGACGTAGCTGTTGGCGACGATGTTCGCCGACGCGCCGTTCCGCAGGCGCGTGCCGTAGTTCCCGGCCCAGTCGTAGATGACGTTGTTGACCATGTCCACGGCGGTCGCGTCGTCGAGCTGCGGGTTCCTCTCGTCGCCCTGGACGAAGAGGTTATGGTGGAGCGACAGGCGCGAGACGCCCGTGCGGATGAGCGAGTTCTTCACCGTCTGCGCGAGGATGCACCACTGGACCGTCACGTCGTGCGCGCCGTCGGAGATGTCGAGGTTCCCGTCACCCGCGCGGCGGAAGGAGCAGTGGTCCACGACGACGTTGTACGCGCCGTCCCAGATGCGGAGGTTGTCGCCCGTGCTCGGGTCCGGGGCGTCGCGGAACCGCAGGTGCCGGAGGATGACGTCGTGGCCCTGCTTGACCTCGACGAGCGGGCCCGTGACGCCGGCGGCCCCGGTGATGGTGATGCCGGGCGCAGGCGCCGTGGAGGCGTCCACGGTGATGTGATGTCCGGAGACGCGGATCGTGGCGGCCAGGGTGATCGTGCCGCCGACGGCGAACGAGATGTCGCGGTTGGACGACGAGAGCGCATCGCGGAGCGTGCCGGGGCCGGAGTCGGCGAGCGAGGTCACGGAGTAGGTCGCGCCGCCGGCGCCGCCGGGCGTGTCGGCACCGAACCCCTCAAGAGGGCGGTCGCGGTGCGCGCTTCCGCAGGCGGCCGGGGCAAGCGCGATGGCAAGCGATGCGAAGACGATGGCCTTGAGCGACAACCGCATGAACGGCCTCCTGGGCGCATGGCGCAGCTCGTGTCCCAGCCCTGGGGGCGGGACACGGTAACACTTCCTGCGCAGTTGTGCAAGAAGCGCACCAGGGTCGCGGGCGGCGGGCGCCTGCGACCTGTCGTGCACGTCGCCCTGGGGCTCGCCGGGGTCCAGCTCGCGCGGCACTCCGCGCGATGATACGATGTGCCGGCGCCGGGGGGCGTTCTGCCCTCGTTTCAGAGGGGACTGCCGTGAGACTCGCCATCCTCGCAGCGCTCGCGTTCCTGCTAGGGGCATCGCGCGAGCCCGCGAGCGTCATCCGTGTGCCGGGCGACGTCACCGAGATCGGCGCCGCGCTGGCGTCCGCCGCTCCCTTCGACACGGTCCTCGTCGCCCCCGGCAGCTACCATGTCAACCTCGAATGGCCGGCGACCGCGGGGATCAAGCTCCTGAGCGAGGCCGGCCCGAACGCGACCGTCCTGGACGCGCGCAGACGAGGCTCCGCCATCGGCATCTACACGGGTGTGGACTCGACCACGGTGGTTGCGGGGTTCACCATCCGAGGCGGCTGGGTCGAGGGCTACTGACCCTGGTGCTCCGGCGGCGGGGTCCGCTGCCTTGAGTCCACTCCGCTCATCACGGACTGCGCGTTCACCGACAACCACGCCGAGAACCAGGGTGGAGGATTCCACTCGGTGGGCGGCGCGCCGGTGATCCGCCGCTGCCGCTTCACCGCCAACAGCGCCGGCATGGGCGGGGGCGCGTACTTCCTCGGTGGGACGCCCGTGGTTACCGACTGCGAGTTCGAGGGCAATCTCGCGCGCGGTTCCGGCGGGGCCATCGCCACGGAGCTCGTCGCCGGCATCATCGTGCGCCGGTGCCTGATCTCGGGCAACGAGGGAGGGACGGGCGGCGGAGTCTGTCTCACCACCGGGCCCGCCACGATCGATGACTGCGACATCGTCGGGAACACGGCGTCCTTCGGCGGCGGGCTCGTCGTGATGAGCGCGTGGGACGTGACGGTGGCGCGGTGCGACGTCTCGTTCAACTCCGCGGCGGTGTCCGGGGACGGCGTCTATGTCTCCGATGCGTTGAACCTCACGCTCTCGTCATGCGACATCAGCGGGAACGGCATGGGGGTCTTCGTGCAGGGCACCCCGTCCGCGCCCATGCGCGCCTCGATGAACTGGTGGGGCGACGCGTCCGGTCCGTACCATCCGGCGCTGAACCCGGGCGGTCTCGGCGACCAGGTCACCGACCACGTCGAGTTCGTGCCGTGGGCTCTCTGGCCGGGCGGCGAGACTCTGCCGGCCGGCGTCGCGTTCCGCTCGATCTCGCCCAACCCGTTCTCTTCCTCGACGGCGATTGCGTTCTCGCTTGACGCGCCCGCGAAGCTCCGGCTCGCGGTGTACGACGCCGCCGGACGGCTGGTGGCGGTGCTGCACGACGGCCTCCACGCGGCGGGCGTCGGCGATGTTCCATGGAACGGCCGCGACGCGCGCGGGGTAGCCGCGTCGTCGGGCGTGTACTTCGTACGGGCCGCGGCGGAGGGGAGCCGCGCGCTGTCACGCGCCGTGCTCGTCCGCTGACCCCAGGATGTGAGGCGGCGATTGACCGCACCGCGAGAACCGGCGAGCCAGTGCTCCCGACTCCGCCGCGCCGCGCTCGCCGCCGGGTCCTGCGCCCCATCGGGCGGGAAAGACCTTGACCAATCCCCGTCGCGTGGGGTATAGTCCCGGCAGCAACAGGGGCACGTACGGTCGGCCAGCAGCATCGGGGCCGCCCTGACGATAGATGAGCCGGCGATCCGTGAGGGAGCCGGTCACCTGCCTGAGGACCCGGTCCTTCGCCGGAGCGCCGCTCCGGTCCGAGGCTGCCCCGCTTGCATGAGCGGGGCATCTTCGTTCCAGGCGGCCGGCGGACACGCCGACGCGAGAGCTGCCATGGTCAAGACCTCTTACGAGATCGTCTCCGAGCTCCGGAGCAGGAAGCGCGTCTTCCAGTCGACGGGCGGGCTCCCGTCGAAGGACCGCATCGCGCCCGCGACGGAGCTTCTCATCGAGAAGGTCGTTCTCAGGGACGGCGATCGCGTGCTCGACTACGGATGCGGATACGGAGCCGTGGGCATCGCGCTCGCCGACGCCGCGGCGGACCTCGAGGTCCACATGGTGGACTCCGACATCCGCGCGGTGAGGTTCGCGCAGCGCAACGTGCGCGCGAACGGAGCGAGGAATGCGCACGTCGTCCTCGACCACACGCTCAACCGCTTCGCGAACGGTCACTTCGACATCATCACGATCTCGCCGCCGGCGGACGCGAGCGCGGAGGCGGTGTTCGAGATGGTCGCGCGCGCGCAGCCGAAGCTGCGCCACGGAGCGGCGCTGTACGTCGGGGCGAAGGCCGCGCGCGGCGCAAAGAGCCTCATGCGGAAGCTCATCGAGACCGTCGGCCCGGCGAAGGTGGTGGCGCGGGCGAACGGCGACTGGGTGATACGCACCGAGCGAAGTCCGATCATCCCTCCGCGGGACGACGACGCGCCGCCGCGCGAGCGCCTGATCGAAGAGGAGCTGCGGGCGAGGAAGTACCGGTTCCGCGCGGGCGCCGGGCTTCTCCCGGGCGGACGGCTGGACCCGGGCACGCGGCTGCTCATCGAGGCGATGGAGCTGCGTCCGCGCCACTCGGTCATCGACGTCGGGTGCGGCTACGGCGCCGTCGGGATCGTCGCGGCGCACCTTGCCTCAGTGGGCCGCATCGTCATGGTGGACTGCGACGCCCGCGCGTTCGAGTGCGCGCTCGCCAACGTGCGCTCGCATCACCTCAACCACGCGCGCAAGAACGGAAAGCCGCGGGTCGAGGTCATCCTCGGCGACCGCTTCGACGCCGTTCCGGGCGAGCGTTTCGACAGGGTGCTGTCGTGCGCGCCGCCCCACGCCGGCAACGACGTCCTGTTCCCGCTCGTGGACGACGCATACCGCCACCTCCGCGTGCACGGCCGGCTCTACCTCGCGGTCGTCCGCTACACCGCGGTCCGGAAGCACATCACGAGGGTCTTCGGCAACTGCCGCATCGCCGCCGAGTCCGGGCGGCACGTCGTGCTCGTGGCCGAGCGGACGACCTAGCCGAGCGCGCCGAAGGACGCTCTGTCCATCGGGAAGATCACGGCCTGCTTGATGGACGGAAGCCCCATGAAGGACTGGATGAGCCTGGCCACGCCGAGCCCGAACCCGGCCCGCTCCGTCGGCACCGCCTCGAAGAGCGACAGGTACCGCTCGAACGCGTCCTCGACCGCGCGCTGGTAGCGGCACGTGAGGTCCTCGACGGTTGGCGCGGCCTCCGCCGCACCGGGGTCGCCGCCTGCGACGTGGTGACCGTCACGCCCCACAAGCATCCGGACCCTCGCGGACTCCGCGGCCCTGTTCATGAGGTGGCTGTACATGGTCCCCGTGTGCAGCCTGCGCCGGAGGATCTCAACGTCCGGCTCCCGCAGCGCCCCGCCGAAGGTCTCGCCCGAGAACGGCAGGATGTAATCCACGCACTCGACGACCGCCGGGTCCGCGCGGCAGACCTTCATGTTGAAGAACTTGATGCCCTCGGGGAAGTGCGTGACGTGGACCGGCAGGCCGCCGGCGTAGTCGACCAGCGCTGCCTCCTCCCGGTGGCCGAGGTCGTCGCCGAACCGGAGGTCGAACCCGCGCCGGTTGAGGATCGCGACGGCCTCGCGGTAGGCGATCCGCGGATGCTCGGCGCTCAGCATGCGGCAGAGCCGCTCCTCGCCCGCGTCCCCAACGTCCTCGGACGTCAGGCCTGACGCGGCGTCCTTGAGCAGCCTCTCCTCGAAGTCACACAGCTCGTCGAGCGTCATGTCGCGCTTCTCGATCTCGATGAGCTTGAACTCCGTCAGATGCCTGTCGTCGAGCTTCCACTCCTTGCGCAGGCTCTCGCCCTCGCAGTACACGGCCGAGAGGCCGCCTGCGACCATCTCCTCGAGATAGAGCTGGCCCGTCTGCCGCGGGAACGCGAGGAGGCCGAAGTAGTCCATGCTGAACATGGAGTCAACCACTTCGCACGAGCCTGTGGCGGGGGTGAGCTCAGGCACGGGGATCTCGACGTATCCCTCGCGCCGAAGGAAGTCGCGCACGCGGTGGACGACCCTGTTGTGGATCGCCACGCGCTTGAGGACGGAGGGGGTCCGCCCTTCGCGCTCGCTTGCGGGGACTGCCACGGAAGAGGTGGGGTCGGAGGCATCACACACTGCGGGGGCGACAACGTGGTTCGACATCGCGGTCTCCTTTCGACGCTCACGGGCGTCGGTTAAAGGAATCGCGGCACGCTACTCGGGCGGCCCCGCCGTGTCAAGCCCAAACAGTGGTCGCCAGGATGTCCGCCTTGAGTGTTGACCGCAAGGCCGGCCGATGGTAGGATGCCGAGGTTGTGTTCACTCCGGGGCTCCGGGCCCGTGGGCGCGCCCCACTCGGGCGCGGCCCTCGACCCCGGTGCCCCGGGAGACGTAGGCGCAGTCGCAGTGGGGAGGGTGAGATGGCGAGTTCGGTCAATGAGTTCATGGCCATGATCAAGGCCAAGAACCCGGCGGAGCCTGAGTTCCACCAGGCCGTCCACGAGGTGGTGGAGTCGCTCTGGCCGGTGCTCGAGAAGCGGCCGCACTACCGCAAGGCGAAGATCCTCGAACGCATCTGCGAGCCCGAGCGCGTGATCGTATTCCGCGTCCCCTGGGTGGACGACAGGGGCGATGTCCAGGTCAACCGAGGGATCCGCATCGAGATGAACAGCGCCATCGGCCCGTACAAGGGCGGCCTCAGGTTCCACCCGACGGTGAACCTCGGCGTCCTCAAGTTCCTCGCGTTCGAGCAGGTGTTCAAGAACAGCCTCACCACGCTCCCCATGGGCGGCGGCAAGGGCGGTTCCGACTTCGACCCGAAGGGCAAGAGCGACAACGAGGTCATGCACTTCTGCCAGAGCTTCATGAACGAGCTCTTCCGGCACATCGGCCCGAACACCGACGTTCCGGCCGGCGACATCGGCGTCGGCGGGCGGGAGATCGGGTTCCTGTTCGGCCAGTACAAGAAGCTCAGAAACGAGTTCACCGGCGTTCTCACGGGCAAGGCCCTCAACTGGGGCGGCAGCCTCATCCGTCCCGAGGCGACCGGCTACGGCGCGGTGTACTTCGCGGCCGAGATGCTCGGCACCCGCAACGAGACGCTGAAGGACAAGGTCTGCCTCGTCTCGGGCAGCGGCAACGTGTCGCAGTACACCGTCGAGAAGCTCCTCGATCTGGGCGCGAAGCCCGTCACGGTCTCCGACTCGTCCGGCTACATCTACGACGAGGCCGGCATCACGCGCGAGAAGCTGGCGTTCGTGATGGACCTCAAGAACGTGAAGCGCGGCCGCATCAAGGAGTACGCGGAGAAGTACAAGGGCGTCGTCTACACGCCGGTGGACGCGAAGCTCGACCACAATCCGCTGTGGAACCACAAGGCCCACTGCGCGTTCCCGAGCGCGACGCAGAACGAGATCAACGGCAAGGACGCGGCGAACCTCCTCAGGAACGGCGTCTATGTCGTGTCCGAGGGCGCGAACATGCCGACGACCCCGGACGGCGTGAAGCAGTTCATCGACAAGGGCATCCTCTACGGTCCCGGGAAGGCCGCGAACGCCGGCGGCGTCTCGACCTCCGGCCTCGAGATGAGCCAGAACAGCCTCCGGCTCTCGTGGACCCGCGAGGAGGTGGACCAGCGCCTCCACGGCATCATGAAGGCGATCCACAAGGCCTGCTACGAGACCTCGAAGGAGTTCGGCACGCCGGGCAACTACGTCAACGGCGCGAACATCGCCGGGTTCCTCAAGGTCGCCAACTCGATGATGGACCAGGGCGTGGTGTAGCGGCGGCGACACGGCCGGCCGGCGTTCGACCGGCCACGGCAACGAAGAAGGGGGTTGGCGCGGTGCCGACCCCCTTCGTTCTGTTCGCCTGCGGCCGCCCGATGTCGGCGCGGCGCGAGCGCGGTGCGCCGCCACCCGCAGCTAGCCTGTCTTCTCCAGGAGGATGAGCCTGTTCTTCGGCGCCGTCACCGCGTCGTGCCCTGCCTTGAATGCGGCGTAGTCGGCGACGCCTATCCTCCGCGAGCGTACCGTGATCTCCTGGCGCCACACAACGGCGCTCCGGGCCTGGTCCCACTCGCATGCGAGCCGGAAGTCGGCCACGGCCGTGCTCACGGACACCGGCTTGGGCAGACTGACGACCTGGTAGCCCGCCGGCACGGCGAGCGTGACCTCGAGGCTGCTGTCGAGCTCGCACGGGTGGTCGAACGGGAACTTGCGCTCCGCGAGCGTGGGCGCGACTCCGGACGCGGCGAAGTCGTGCGGGAACGGCGGCACGCGCACGATCATCATGTCTCCCTGCGCGACCGCGAAGTCCGGCGCGTCGATCGTCTGCTCCACGCGGACGGGCGCGGTGAGGTCCCGGAGGTCGGACATCGAGTGGGAGACGTGCCTCGCGCCGGACGACAGCGCGTTCGCCGCGGAGTCGAAGACCTTCTGGACGTCCGACGCAGGAGCGTCCTTGAGGAGTCTCCGCGCCTTGCGGTCGAAGTAGCCGGTGAGATCGCACGACGCCGTCACGACGGCCGAGCCGTCCGGCCGGACCGAGGCGTTCAGGAAACGGCGGGCGGCGCTCTCCTCCGGCGCGGGCGGCGGAACGGCAACACGCTCGCCCGTGCCGTCGTCCTTGACGACCAGGGCCGTGTTCCCCGGGCCGTAGCGGAGGAACCCGTAGGCGACGTCGTCGAGCATCGGGTCGAGGAAGCGATAGGCCGGGCCGTCCGCGACGGCGACGAGGATGCGATCGAACAAGCGCAGCGTGGGGACGTTCCCCAGCACGGCCGAGACGTCGGCCGATGCCCGCTCGGCCGCGACCGCCGCCGGCCACGCGTCGATACCGGCGGCGCGCAGCATGCTCACGAGGAGCACCGCCTTGTCGCGCGTGTCGCCGTACCTGTTGGTGAGGACGACGGAGGCGTCGTTGGGCTCGTAGCCGCCGACGCCGAGGTTGAGGTGCACGCTCCGGACGCTCGTCGCCGCGTCGAGGAAGAGCGCGCGGACCTTGTCCTCGCGGCCCGCGAGGCCGGCGGTGGCCTGCGCGACCCGGTCGGCGACGGGACCGTCGGTCTGGACGTGCGGGAAGAACGCGCTCGCGAAGAACGCCGCCGCCTGGTTCCACGACCCGTAGCTCGTGTAGATGACCCGCGGGTACAGCTCGCCGGCCGGCGGCATGTTCTCCTCGGGGACGAGGCCAGGGAAGCCCTTCGTCGAGAACGACATCTCGTCGCGCTTCGTCTTCCTCTCGATCCGGACCCCGCTCACTGCGCCTGGAAGCGCCGCGGTCTTCGGCTCCGGCATCCCCGGGGGATACCGCAGCGTGAAGACGGCGTCCAGCACGGGGTCGTCCATCCCGAGGAACTCGATGCCCGAGAAGCTCCCGTCGCTCGCGGCGCGCCTGGTCTCCTCAAGTTGAAGCTCCATGGTCGCGCCCGGGCCCGCCACGGGGAAGGAGATGACCTTCTCGAGCACGTTGGCGTACATCGTCGCGCCCTGGAGGAACGCCGGCGTGACGTCGTTCACCGCGTCCTTCTCGACCTCGACGGACCTGCCCGTGGACCTCGTCGTCACGCCCTTGAGGACGGACAGCGCGGCCTCGTCGCTGTTGTAGAGGAAGGTCCGGTTGCTGTACTTCTCGCGCCCGCGGAGCGTGAGCACCTTCGTGAGCGAGTTCCTGAGCGCGCGCATCGAGCCATCCGCGGCGACCTCGACGGTGTCCTCGAGTCTGAGGAAGACGGCCGCGGCGCCCGGGTAGGCGTCGTCGGGAGGCGCCTTCGCGATGAGCTTCTGCACGGACTGGTCGGTCCACTCGCCGGCCGCCGGAGCGACGGCCACGGCCGTCACCGCAAGCGCTGTCAGGATGAGGAGCGCGTGTCTCATCTAGCCCTCCCTCTTCAGGATGACCTCGCCCTTGGTCGAGCGGGAACCGAGCCTCGCGGCCTCCTTGAGCGCGAGGTAGTCGGCGGGCGACACCTCGTGCGAGTCGATCCCGAGCGCGCGCCGATACCTCACGACACCGGGCCTCCCGGGCGGTCCGGGGACGAACTCGTACTCCACGGAGAGGCTGACCGCGCCCTGCCGGAAGTCCACCGCGTCGGGGAAGCTCTCCACGTGAAGCCCGGCGGGCACCTCGATCTCCGACGACTCCTCGAGGCCGAGCGTGGTGCCCAGGGCCATCGCATGCTTCCTCTCGGCGAGCCCGGTGAGGCGCCCGAGCAGCGCGTCGGACAGGAAATCGAACGCCCCCGTCGCCGCCGGCACCCTGAACAGGAGGAACGGCGAGGCGTCGAGCGCGTAGTCGGCGATGCTGTAGGAGGCTGCCACCGTGAGCGGCGTCATGAGATCCTCGGGGTCCGTCATGGAGAAGGACGTGAGCTGAGCCGCCGGATGGACCGCGTGCACGTTTTCCTCCCACATCATGCGCAGCTGCTCCACCTTGGCGGCCTTCGCGATCGTCCGGAGGATCTCCTCGTACATGCCGCGCCCGGTCACCGTGACGGTTCCGGCGATCGAGAGGTCACCGCCGAGCGCGCACCGGTCTGAGATGACGCCCGAGTTCTGCGAGGCGGGGAGATGGGGGGCGCGACGCAGATCGTGGCCCTCCTCCGAGATGACGAGCACCCAGCGGTCGCTCGGGTAGTTCGCGTACACGTCGCGGCTCGTCTCGACGGTCGGGTCGATGTAGCGGAATTCGCCGTCCGGCCCCTTCACGGCGACGATGCCGTGCTCGAAGTAGATGCTCGGCACCTCCGGGTCGGTCTCGCGGTTCACGTTGATGAAGACGGTCCAGGCCGGCACGCCGATCTCGCCGAGCATCGCGACCATGAGGACGGCCTTGTCGCGGCAGACGCCGTACTCCTTCTCGATGGTGTACGCCGCGGTGTGCGGCTCCAGGAACGCCCCACGGTCCATCGCGACGCCCAGGTAGCGGACGTTCTCGAGGATCCAGTAGTGGATCGCCCGCAACTTGTCGTCGGTCGTTGTGAGACCCTCAGTGACTTCGGCGACGAGGGCCTTCACCGTGTCCTCCGCGACGCACTTGTCCTCGGTGAGCCTCCACGCGATGCGCGAGAGGTCGGGCCAGGTCTGCACGGTCGAGACGACGATCCGACCGACGATCTGGGCCGGCGAGACCATGCCGGGTTCGCGATCCACGCGCGGCAGGTTCGCGGCGCGCCAGACGTACCGGGTGTTCGCGCCCTCGGTCGCGCGGGTGAACGCCGCGTCCACGCCCTTCACGATGTGCCTGAGCGGCTTTGAGGTCGGGCCGACGATCGTGACCGTCGCCTCGCGCACCGGATCGAAGGCCTGAAGGATGAGCAGGGTGTTGAACTCGCTCTCGAGGAGTGGCTTCGAGTTCTGCAGGACGAGCGTCTCGACCGCGTCGCCCACCTCGAGGTTCGGGAACACGATGGTCTTCTCGCGGAAGTCGGTCTCGTAGATGTCCATCGCGCTGATCGCGGGCGGCGTGCCGTCCGTGATCAGGTCAGGTCCGACGGGCACCTCGGTGCCGTCCTTCTTGATCACGCGCGCGGCGAGAACCTCGACCCCACCGTATCGCCGGTGGTACATGAAGGACGCGTCGGCGTTCTCCTTCAGTCCCTGATCGGTGAGGACCTTGGTGAGCGAGTGCTCGTACTGCCTGAACGCGCCCGTCTCGTCGAACTCGATATGCGTGTCGTTGACGATGACGACGGCGTTCGCGTTGGGGTAGGCCTCCGGTCCGCCGACGCTCTCCATGAGGCGCACGGCGTCCGCGATCTCGAGCGCCCTCGGCTGCGCGGCGGCGAGCGCTGGGATGAAGGCGAGCGCGAGAGCCAGCACCACCGACGCGATGGGTGGGATGAACGCGGTCCGTCTCGGCGCGAGTCGCATCACGGCTCCTTTCGTGTGCCCGGGGCGGGCAGGCGTTCGCCCGTCCGCCCCGGATGCACCCTGTTCGGCCTTCCGCTCCGGTCAGCGCGGCTACCGTGCTTCAGGCCGCTGGCTCACTTACACGGCACGCGAGTATGCATTCTGCGGCGGCCGGGCGCAAGGCCGAGGTCCGCGGCCGGGCGCTCTGGCCCCTTGTCCGACCGCCCCGTTGTGCTAGTATGCTCGTGTGCGCGCCGAGGGGGCCGGGCTGATCGCGCTCCCGCGGCGCCCGGTCCTTCAAGCCGAGCTCAGGAGGCTGTGATGTTCAGGATCTCATCGCAGAAGACCGCGAGCGTCCCGCTCGTCGTCGCGCTGTCGGCGGCGGCCGCCGCGAGCCTCATGCCGGGCGTCGCGGCGGCGCAGCCGGACGGAAGCGCCGCAGCGCTCACGACCCCGGCGGCGCCGCCCCCGGGGCCGCTGGCGTTCGACGTGCCGCTCTACCCCTGGTACCTGCGCGAGGTGACCAACCTCAAGGCCGAGTTCATCCAGGTGCTCGCGGCAGAGGTCATGGCGCTTGGGGAAGCCGGCATCGAGGGAGACGTCCAGAGCATCGCACAGGGGGCGCGCGCGTTCTCGGGCGTGGGAGAGCGTCTCGTCGCGGCGATGGCAGCGATCGGGAACGCCGACCCTTCGTTCGGGATCCCCGACGTCTCCCAGCTTCTCCCGGTCGAGGGCGCCGTCCGCGACACCATCTTCGGGTTCGTCGCGTGGCACGAGTCCAGCGCGAGCGAGAGCAGGAAGACCTCTGCGACGCTCAAGCGACGCGTGGGGCGCCTCGGCGCGCTCGGCGCCTCGGCGGGCAGGATCGGAACGGCGCTCAGCGCGCGATCGGACGCGTCGAAGGCGGCGATGAGCCGCGAGGAGTACGAGCCGATGGCCAGCGCGTGGCTCGACCTCGATCGGCTCGTGTCCGAGCTCACGACGGTTGCGGACCAGGCCCAGGAGGAGGCGTCGGCGCTGGGGGACCTTGCGGTCGCGCTTCGCGCACAGAGCCCGTCCGCCCTCGCCCAGCCCTGGGCCGCCGTGAAGACCATCACGGACGACGCGCTGCGGTGGGCGAGCCAGGTCGACGGCTCGGTGGACGCGCTCCTCGCGGCGAACGCCGTCTTCGCCGACCTCACGACCGCGCTCCGAACGGCGGCCGCGACGCAGCAGGCGCTCGAAGCGGTCGAGGTCGAGGCGACCGGGGTGGCGCACATCCCGTGGACGGTCCTCAGGGACGACGCGGAGCTTGTGGTCTGGCTGAACCGGCAGGTGCTCGACGAAGGCAGAACGGCGTACCCCGCGGAGACGAAGCGGCGCATCGGGGCCGGCCTCGCGCTCGTCGTCGAGGCCGAACGGCTGCTGGCGGAGCGCGCCACCGAGTACGCGTCCGCGGCGGTCGCCGGCGCGGCGGACAGGCTCGAGGACCACTACAAGGCCGTTGAAGGGTATCGCAAGGAGGACTCCCAGCGGAGGCGCGACGAGGCCGTCCAGCGGGCGGCTGTCAGGATGCGGAACAACATGCTCATGCAGTCCGCGTTGCTCTCCGCCCGCGAGTCCCGCGCGGCGCTCGCGGCCGGCAGGTCGGCCGCGATGCCGATGTCACGCTACGGGCAGGACGCCATCGGGCACTTCAGGAACGCGTGGCTCCACGCGCTCAGCAGCGGCGACGCCGCTCTGCGGGCGCTCGCTGCGCCGGACGGAAACTAGATCGACGGGGAACGGAAGGTCCGGCTCCTGCCGAATCGGAGCGTCATGATCAGGGGTGTCTTCTTCGACGCGGGGAACACGGTCGTCTTCCCCGACTACGACATCTACCGGGACATCGCCGTCGCGGCGGGCGCGGGCGCCGGTGTGCGCCTGGACGACGTCGTAACGGCGGAGGCGCGGGCGCGGACGGCGTTCGAGCGCGCCGTCGCCGAGTCCTCGAACGGGGGCGTCATCCGCTACTGGTCGGTGTACTACACCCCGTTCTACGAGCGGCTGGGCGTGCCGGCCGACGCCCTGGCCGGGGCGATCGAGCGGACCCGCGCGGCCAATGACGAGGGGCTCGGCATCTGGAAGGTGCCCGTCGAGGGGCTCGAGGACACCGTCGGCGCGCTCAGGCGCCGCGGGCTCGCGGTCGGGATCGTCTCGAACTCCGATGGGAGGCTGGAGCGGCGCCTCGGCGAGATCGGCATCCGTGACCACTTCGACTTCGTGATCGACTCGGCCGTCGTGGGCGTGAGCAAGCCGGACCCCGGGATCTTCAGGATGGCCCTCGGTCGCGCGGGCCTCGGCGCGGCGGACGTCGTGTACGTCGGCGACTACTACGAGGTGGACGTCGTCGGCGCGCGGGCCGCGGGGATGGCGCCCGTGCTCTTCGATCCCGTCGGCGCATACGGCGCCGTGGACTGCCCGGTCGTGCGGAGGTTCGGGGACGTCGTGCCGCTCGTGGACTCGTGGATGGAACGAGAGTAGGGGGGATGATGCCGGGGCTGCCCAGGGTCGTGCAGATCGTCATCAGGATCTTCGTGCTCATGTTCGCCATCATCATCCACGAGGTCGCGCACGGCTGGATCGCCGAGAAGCGCGGCGACCCGACGGCGCGCCGCCTCGGCCGCATCACGCTCAACCCGCTTCCGCACATCGACCTCTTCGGGAGCATCGTCATCCCGGGGTTCCTGATCCTCACCGGCTCGCCGTTCGTCATCGGCTGGGCGAAGCCCGTGCCCATCGACATCCGGCGGTTCCGCGATCCCCTGCGCGACTTCGCCGTGACCGCGCTCGCGGGCCCCGTCGCGAACCTGCTCCAGGTCATCGTCTACGTGGCGCTCTACAAGCTGGTCGTCGCGCAGAACGGACCCGTGTGGCTCGGCTACCTCGGGTTCGCCGGGGCAGCGATCAACCTGTTCCTCGCGTTGTTCAACCTGCTTCCGATCCCGCCGCTCGACGGCTCACGGCTCGTGGCGGCCTCGCTCCCGACGCGCATGGCGATCGCGTACCTCAGCATCGAGCGCTTCGGGTTCATGATCATCTTCGCCCTCATGTTCCTCGGCGTCCTCGACCCGGTCTTCAACGTCTTCTGGCGGCTGTTCCTCGCGATCGTCTCCTAGGCCGCGCGGCGGCGGGCGCCCGGGGAACCGCCGCCCTCCGCGCGCATCTGAACACACGATGGCCATGGGCAACCACACACCCGACATCGCGGCCACCCTGGACATGGTGGGGTACTTCTGCCCCGAGCCTGTCATCCGGGTGAACGAGGAGATCGAGCGCGTCGCGGTCGGCGAGGTGCTCGAGCTCCTGGCTGACGACCCGTCCTCCGAGTCCGATGTCCGGAGCTGGGCGAAGCGCGCCGGGCACGAGCTCGTCTCGGTCGAGAACGACGGGAGCGTGTTCCGGTTCCTCATCAGAAGGAAGGCATAGGTGCGACCATGACGGAGAAGAAGCGCAT
>VGIX01000039.1 GCA_016867725.1 Candidatus Effluviviaceae Genus I sp. | reverse complement strand
CTCGACCTCGTAGCTCACCTTCTTCACCGGCGAGAACACCGAGTCCACCGCGATGAACCCGATGGGCTTGTCGTCGAACCCGTGGTCCTCCGCTTGGACGTACCCGCGGCCGGCCCCGATAGACACCTCCATCACGAGCTTCGCGTCCGCCCCGAGCGTGGCGATGTGGTGGTCCGGGTTCATGATCTCAACGTTCGTGTTGGGCTGGAAGTCCGCGGCCTTCACGATGCCCTCGGCGTCCCGCCGGAGGTGAAGCGTCTCCGGGCCGTCGCTGTGGAGCTTGAGGCGGAGCTGCTTGAGGTTCAGCACGATCTCCGTCACGTCCTCGGTCACCCCGGGCACGGCGGTGAACTCGTGCAGTGCGCCGTCGATCCTGACCGCGGTCACTGCCGCGCCCTGGAGCGACGAGAGAAGGACGCGCCTGAGGGAGTTGCCGATCGTGATGCCGTAGCCGCGCTCGAGAGGCTTGGCCACGAGCTTGCCGTACGAGGGCGTCAGCGTCTGCTGGTCCCAGGCGATCCCCTCCGGCATCCTAAGGTTCTTCCACTTCATGGTGCGCTGGCCTCCTTGGTACTCGGCCACCGTCGCAAAGAGCCGGGAGACTACCTGGAGTAGTAGTTGACGATGAGCTGCTCATTGAGCGGCGTCGGGATCTGCTGCCTCGAGGGCACCTCCAGGAGCCTGCCCGCGAACTTCTTCGGATCGAGCTCGAGCCACTCCACGGTGCCGATGCCGGCCTTCATGTCGACCGACGCGCGGATCTCCGGGAGGCTTCTGCTCTTCTCGCACACGGCGACCACGTCCCCTGCCTTCACGAGGAACGACGGGATGTCCACCTTCCGTCCGTTCACTTCGACGTGGCCGTGGACGATGAGCTGACGCGACGCGGCGCGCGACTGGGCGAAGCCCAGGCGGTAGAGGATGTTGTCGAGGCGCCGCTCCAGGAGCCGCAGGAGGTTCTCTCCCGTGACGCCCTTCTGCCGCTCCGCCTGCTCGTAGTACTTTCTGAACTGCCTCTCGAGGACCCCGTAGGTCCGCTTGGCCTTCTGCTTCTCCCTGAGCTGGATGCCGTAGTCCGTGGGCTTGCTCCGACGCCGCTGCCCGTGCTCGCCGGGCGCGTAGGCGCGCCGCTCGAAGGCGCACTTGTCGGTCATGCACCGCTGGCCCTTCAGGAAGAGCTTCAGTCCGTGGCGCCGGCAGGTCTTGCACCGGGCACCGCTGTACGTCGCCATCTACGGAACCTCCGTGCTAGATGCGCCGCTTCTTCGCAGGGCGGCATCCGTTGTGTGGGATAGGCGTCATGTCGCGGATCGCTGTGATCTTGAGCCCCGCCGCCTGCAGGGCGCGGATCGCCGGCTCGCGGCCCGGGCCAGGCCCCGTCACCTGCGCCTCAACCCGCCGAAGCCCCCGCGCCATCGCCTGCTCGGCCGCGCTGCTCCCGACGACCTGGGCCACGAACCCCGTGCTCTTCTTGGACCCCTTGAATCCGGCCCTCCCGGCGCTCGCCCACGAGATCGTGTTGCCGCGCATGTCGGTCAGCGTCACGATCGTGTTGTTGAAGCTCGCGCGGATGTGAGCAACGCCGTCGGGCTCGACCTGTCCCTTCTTCTTCTGAGCCAACTCAGGAACCTCCTAGGCGCTAGCCCTTCTTCCCGGCCTTCTTCTTCTTGCCCGCGACGGTCTTCTTCGGCCCCTTGCGGGTGCGGGCGTTCGTCCTCGTCCTCTGCCCACGGACCGGCAGGCCGCGTCTGTGCCGCCATCCGCGGTAGCACCCGATGTCCTTCAGACGCTTGAGACCGAGGGCGATCTCCGTCCTCAGCGCGCCCTCCACGCGGTGACCGGTCTCTATGGTCTGACGGATCCTGTTGATCTGGTCGGCGGAGAGGTCCTTCACGCGGATGCTCTCGTCAACGCCGGCCTGCTTCAGGATCTTCTCGGAGGACGTGCGGCCGATCCCGTAGATGTACGTGAGGGCCACGACGATCCTCTTGCTGTCGGGGATGTCAACACCGACGATACGCGCCAACGACCTATCCTCCCTCTTCTCTGCCTACCCCTGCCGCTGGTTGTGCCTGCGGTTCTTGCAGATGACACGGACCGTGCCGTGCCTCTTGATGAGCTTGCAGTGCTCGCAGATCTTCTTCACCGAAGACCGGACCTTCATGGCTCTCCCCCAGTGCGCCGACCGCGATCGGTCACTTGTACCGGTAGGTGATCCGCCCGCGCGACCAGTCGTAGGGTGAGACCTCGAGCGTCACCTTGTCGCCGGGAAGGATCTTGATGTAGTTCATGCGCATCTTCCCGGAGATGTGCGCGAGGACCCTGTGGCCGTTGTCGAGCTCCACCCTGAACATCGCGTTGGGCAGCGCCTCGACGACGACCCCCTCGACCGCTATCCCCTTCTCTTTCGCCATCAGCTCTCCCAGGCGCCCGACGGAGGGAGCCTGCCCCGGGCTCACCTGCCCGTCCCGGCCGCGACCGTGAGGATGTCGGGGCCATCGGACCCGACCGCCACGGTGTGCTCGAAGTGCGCCGAGAGCGTCCTGTCGGCCGTCACGACGGTCCATCCGTCCGAAAGCGTGCGGACGGCCGGTCCGCCCTCGTTCACCATCGGTTCGATCGCCAGCACCATCCCCGTCTCGAGGACCGGCCCGCGCCCCGGATCCCCGAAGTTCGGGATCTCCGGCTCCTCGTGGAGCGCCGTCCCGACGCCGTGGCCGGCCAGGTCCCGCACGACGGAGAACCCCGCCCGCTCGACCACGACCTGCACGCCGTGCGACACGTCCGTGAGGCGCGCGCCGCGCCTCACCATCGAGAGCCCCGCCCGAAGCGCGTCCTCTGTGACGCTGAGCAGGCGCCGGGCGGCCTCGGTCACGCCGCCGATCGGGAACGTCCTTGCGCCGTCCGCGACGTACCCGCCCTTCCTCACGCCGACGTCGATCCCGACGATGTCCCCCTCGCGAAGCGTCCGCTTCCCCGGGATCCCGTGCACGACCTCCTCGTTCACGGACGCGCAGATGGCCGCGGGGTATCCCCGGTATCCCTCGAACTCAGGCGTCGCCCCGTGGTCGCGGACGTACGCTGCGATCTCCCTTTCGATCTCGGCCGTCGTGACGCCCGGCCTCACGATGCTCCCGGCGAGGTCGAGCGCCCCGGCGACGATCCGCCCGCTCTCGCGGATCCGCGAGATCTCATCGGCCGTCCTGATCGGTATCATCCGGCCGCCCGCCGCAGCGCGCCGGCCGTGCCGACGGCCGCCAGGACGCCTGCCGCGACGTCGTCGACCGGGCGCGACGCGTCCACGCTCTTGAGCGTCCCGCGCGATCGGTAATAGTCCACGGTCGGCTGCGTGAGCCGCCGGTACTCCGCGAACCTGGCGCGGATGACGTCGACGCTGTCGTCGGACCGCTTCTCGAGACGCCCCCCGCACGGGCAGGCGTCCCCGACCGCCGGCCCGCCGCCGCCGACGCTCCTGATCGCGCCGCACGCCGGGCACCACAGCCGCGCCGTCAGCCTCCGCACCGCCTCGTCCTCGGACAGGTCGAGCAGAAGCACGTGGTCCACGGCCCGGCCCCGCTCCTCGAGCAGCCGGTCGAAGCCCCGGGCCTGCGGCTCCGTCCTCGGGAACCCGTCCATGATCACGCCGCGCGACGCGTCACCCCGGTCCAGAAGCTCGGCGACGATGCCCAGCATCGTCTCGTCCGGCACGAGCGCCCCGCGGTTGAGGTACGACGCCGCCTGCTTGCCCAGCGGCGTGCCCCGCTCGACCGCGGACCTCAGGACGTCTCCGGTGGAGACGTGCGGCAGGCCCAGCGCGGCCGCGAGCCTCTTGGCCTGCGTGCCCTTGCCGGCGCCCGGCGCCCCGAGGAAGACGATGATCACGCTGCCTCCCGCGCCCCGCGCGACCGTCGGCCGGCGCGGCGCCCCCCCTGCGCTAAGAGCTCCTGCGGCCCCTGAGCTTCCCCTTCGCGAGGAAGCCGTCGTAGTGCCGCATGAGCATGTGCGACTCGACCTGCCCCAGCGTGTCGAGGGCCACGCCCACGACGATGAGAAGCCCCGTGCCGCCGAAGTAGAACGGCGCGCTCAGGCCTTCCATCAGGAAGTAGGGCAGGATGGCGATGAACGCGAGGAAGAGCGCTCCGGGGAGCGTCACCCTCGTCAGCACGCTGTCGATGTACTCGGCCGTGCTCTTGCCCGGCCGCTTCCCGGGAACGAACCCGCCGTACTTCTTCATGTTGTCGGCGAGATCCACCGGGTTGAACACGATCGCCGTGTAGAAGTACGCGAAGAACACGATGATGACGAGGTACAGGATGTTGTAGAGCCACCCCCCCGGCCTCAGCATCGCCGCCACCGTCTCCATGAAGAGGTTGCCCTTGAAGAACGTCGCGACCGTGCCGGGCAGCATGATGATCGACTGCGCGAAGATGACCGGGATGACGCCCGCGGTGTTGAGCCGAAGTGGGATGTGCGTGCTCTGTCCCCCGTACATCTTCCTGCCCACGACGCGCTTGGCGTACTGGACCGGGATCCTCCTCTGGGCCTGCGTCATGAGGACCACGGCGGCCACGATGCCGATCATCACGAGGACCAGGATGACGAGACTGAACACGTTCAGCGAGCCGATCCTCATGGAGCGGTAGGTGTTCAGCCAGTCCGACGGGTAGCGCGCGACGATGCCGATGAAGATGATGAGCGAGATGCCGTTGCCGATGCCCTTCTCCTGGATCTGCTCGCCGAGCCACATGATGAAGATGGTCCCGGTGGTCATCGTGAGCATCGTGAGCAGCGTGAACCCGATGCCGGGGAACGGGACGATGGGGATTCCGCCGACGGGAGGAAGCCCCTGGAGGTACGCGCTCAGGGCGTACGACTGGAGCAGCGAAAGCCCCACGGTCCCATACCGCGTGTACTGCGTGATCTTCTTGCGCCCTTCCTCACCCATCTTCTGGAGCTTCTCGAAGTAGGGAACGACGGCCGTGAAGAGCTGCAGGATGATCGACGCGCTGATGTACGGCATGATGCCCAGCGCGAAGATCGTCGCGTTCGCAAAGGCGCCGCCCACGAACATGTCGTAGAGGCCGAGGAGCGACCCCTGCTGCTGCGTGAAGTACGCCGCGAGGGCCCTTCCGTTCACGCCGGCCGTCGGGATGTGCCCACCGGCGCGATAGACGCAGAGCATCATCAGCGTGTAGAGGACGCGCCGCTTGAGCTCCGGGATCTTGAAGATGCTCGTGAGGCTCGTGAATATGTTCGGCATGACCGGCGCCTTTCCCTACTTGATGACCTCGACCGTTCCGCCCACGGCCTTGATCTTCTCGAGAGCCTTTCCGCTCACGGCATGCACCTTGAGGTTCACGGGGCGCGAGATCTCGCCCGTGCCGAGGACCTTCACCGGCTTCCTTCCGCGCGTGACGACGCCGCTCGCCTTGAGGACCGCCACGGTCACCTCGCCCTCGAGGCCGGACCGCTCGATGTCCCTGAGGTTCACGACCTCGTACTCAACCCGCGTGGGGTTCCGGAAGCCCTTGATGGGCACGCGGCGGGAAAGCGGCATCTGGCCGCCCTCGAACCACGCGGGGATCGAGCCTCCGGCGCGCGCCTTCTGGCCCTTGTGGCCCCGCCCGCTCGTGCGCCCGTGGCCTGATCCCTGACCGCGCCCGACCCTCTTGCGGTTCTTGCGGGAGCCCTTCGCGTACTTCAGCTCGTTGAGCTTCATCCAACGCCTTCCTTCCGGACCTCCGTCTACTCGGCGATCTCCTCGACCGTGACCAGATGCCGCACCTGCTTGATCATGCCGCGGATCTGGGGGGTGTCACCCACGACGACCGTGTGGTGCAGGCGCCGAAGCCCCAGCGCGCGCACGGTCCTCTTCTGTCTCTCCTCGCGCCGGATGGCGCTCCTCACCTGGCGGATCCTGAGCTTACCCATTGTCCGCCTCCCCCGAGAGCTTGAAGAGCTCCTTCACGGTGATCCCGCGGGCCTGCGCGACGTCGGCGGCCGAGCGCATCTCCTTGAGGGCCGCCATCGTCGCCTTCACGATGTTGTGCGGCGTGTTGGACCCCAGCGACTTCGCCAGCACGTCCTTGACGCCGGCGCACTCCATGATGGCCCGCACGCCGCCGCCCGCGACGATGCCTGTGCCCGGGCTTGCCGGCCTCACGAGGACCTTCCCCGCGCCGAACTTGCCGGTCACGGTGTACGGCAGCGTGGACCCCAGGAGCGGCACCGCGATCATGCGCTTCTTCGCGGCTTCGGTGCCCTTCCGGATGGCCTCGGCGACCTCGTTCGCCTTGCCGAGCCCGACACCGACCTTCCCCTTCCCGTCCCCCACGGCGACCAGGGCGTTGAACCCGAAGCGCCGTCCGCCCTTCACGACCTTCGCCACGCGGTTGATGTTGATCACGCGCTCCTCGAACTCGGGCGTCCTGAACTCCCTCGGTTCGCGCGCGTCTCGTCCTCTCCTGGGCTGCCGCTCTGCCATCGAGACTGTGCTCCCTCCGTGAGACGGACTAGAACTCGAGGCCGCCCTCGCGCGCGGCCTGAGCCAGGGCCTCGACCCTGCCGTGATACAGATACCCGCCCCTGTCGAAACGGACCTTCTTGATGCCCCTCTCGAGAGCCATCCGTGCCAGGATCTTCCCCACCGCCTTGCTCTCGTCGGTCTTCGTGTGGTCGCCGTTGCCGAGCTCGCTCTGCACGGCTTCGCTCAGCGTCGACGCGTGCACGAGCGTCACGCCCCGCTCGTCGTCGATGAGCTGAGCGTAGATGTGCTTGAGGCTCCTGAACACGCTCAGCCTCGGGCGCTCGGACACGCCTGACACGGTCTGGCGGACGCGCTTCTTCCGCCGCTCTCTTCCGATTCTCCTGGCGTCGCTCCTAGCCTTCATGATCGTTCACCAGCCTCGCTTGGAGATTCAATGCGGGTCCGGCCGCTACATGCCGGACGAGACAGCCAGCTTCCCGGCCTTCTTCTTCACGTACTCGTCGTGGTACCTGATCCCCTTCCCCTTGTACGGTTCCGGCGGCTTGAAGGACCTGAGCTCCGCCGCCACCTTCCCGACGAGCTGCTTGTCGACCCCCCTGACGACGATCCTCGTCGCCTCGGGGATCTCGATCTGGATGCCGTCGGGCACCTGGTACACGCACGGGTGGGTGTAGCCGAGCTTGATCGAGACCGCCTTGCCCTTCATCTCGGCCCCGTATCCCACGCCGATGATGTCCAGGTTCCTGACGTAGCCCTCGGACACGCCCTTGACCATCGAGGCGATGAGGGCGCGCATCGTGCCGTGGCTCGACTTGGCCTGCTTCGTCTCCGAGGACCGCTCGCAGGTCAGCGTGTTGCCTTCCACGGACACGCTCACGTCGCGAACGATCTTGGTCGTGAGCTCTCCCCTGGGGCCCTTCACCGTCACGGCGTCGTCAGCGACGGTCGCCGTGACACCCGCCGGGAGCACGACTGGGGACTTTCCTACTCTCGACATCCCGTCTCTCCTCGCGCCGGAGCGCGCCGGTCGCGCCGCCTACCAGACGTGGCAGACGACCTCGCCGCCGACGTTCTCCTTGCGGGACTCGGCGCTTGTGAGCACCCCCTTCGGGGTGGAGAGCAGCGCCGTCCCGTAGTTGCTTCGCACGCGCGGGACCTCCGCGGCGCCCACGTACTGCCGGAGCCCCGGCTTCGAGATGCGCCTGATCCCGCGGATGACACTGTCGCCGCTCCTCGTGTACTTCAGCTGGATCCTCAGGATCCCCTGCTTCCCGTCCTCCACGACCTTGTAGTCCTTGATGAATCGCTCCCGGAGCAGCGCCTCGGCGATCGCGACCTTGAACTTCGAGGAAGGGATGTCCACGCTCCGCTTCCTCGCGCCGCACGCGTTCCGGACCCTCGTCAGCATGTCCGCAATCGGGTCGGTCATCATGGTCCAGTGTCTCCCTGCTTCCTGATCGAGGGAGCCCCGAAGCGTCGGGCTTCGAGCTCCGCCACCGCATCGGGCCCGCGGCGAACCGCTACCAGCTGGCCTTCACCACGCCCGGGATCTGTCCCTTGAGAGCCAGATCACGGAAACAGATGCGGCACAGGCCGAAGTCCCCGATGAACCCGCGCGACCTGCCGCACCGATGGCAGCGATTGTACCTGCGGCTCGAGAACTTCGGCTTCGCCTGCTGCTTCACCATCCACGACTTCTTCGCCAACTCGTCACACCCCTTCGCCCGACCGGGCCGCTATCGCCTGAAAGGCATGCCCATGAGCTTGAGAAGCTCGAACGCCTCCTCGTCCACGTCCGCCGTGGTCACGATCGTGACGTCCATGCCCTTGACCATCTCCACCTTGTCGTAGTCGATCTCGGGGAACACCATCTGCTCCTCGAGCCCGAACGTGTAGTTGCCGCGGCCGTCGAACGAGTCGCTCGGAAGGCCGCGGAAGTCCCGCATGCGCGGCGCCGCAAGCGTGATGAAGCGGTCGAGGAACTCGTACATGCGGTTCCCTCGGAGCGTCACCTTGCAGCCGATCGGCTGGCCGGCGCGGAGCTTGAAGTTCGCGATGGACTTCTTCGATCGCGTGATCTTCGGCTTCTGCCCCGCGATGGCCGCGAGTTCCTTCATCGCGCCCTCGAGGATCTTGATGTCGTCCTTGGCCTCGGAGAGGCCGATGTTGATGACGACCTTCGAGAGGCGCGGGACCATCATGGGGTTCCGGTACCCGAAGCGCTTCATCAGCCCGGGCACGACCTCCTCTCGGTACTTCTCAGTGAGTCGCGCTGTCGCCATGTGTCGCTTTCCTTGCCGGGTTCACCGGCCCCGCGGGCGTCCCGCGAGGACCGCTACCTGCGCTCGATCATCTCGCCGCACTTCGTGCAGACGCGCGCCTTGCTCTTGTCCGTGAGGACCTTCGTGCGAACGCGCACGCCGCCGTTGCACTTCGTGCACACGAGCAGCACGTTCGAGGCGTTCAGGGGCGCCTCCTTCTCGATGATGCCGCCCTGGTCCCCCTGCCGCCGCGGACGCGTGTGCCTGTGGACGAAGTTCACGCCTTCCACGAGCACGCGGTTCGTCTCCGGGAAGACCTTGAGGACCTTCCCGCGCTTCCCCCGGTCGTTGCCCGCGATGACCTCGACCGTGTCGTTCTTCGCTATGCGCATCTCGATACCTCTCGCCGCCCTCGCGGACGGTCGACAGCTAGAGCACCTCGGGAGCCAGGGAGATGATCTTCATGAACTTCCTCTCCCGGAGCTCTCTCGCCACGGGACCGAAGATCCTCGTCCCGACCGGCTCGTTCTGGGGGTTGATGAGGACCGCGGCGTTGTCGTCGAAACGGATGTACGTTCCGTCCTTTCGCCGGACCTCTTTCCTCGTCCGCACCACCACCGCCCGCACGACCTGCTTCTTCTTGACCGTCCCGCCCGGCAGCGCCGATCTGACGCTCGCCACGACGATGTCGCCGACCGTCGCGTAACGCCTCTTGGAGCCGCCCAGCACCTTGAAGCACCGCACTTCCTTGGCTCCGGAGTTGTCCGCCACCTTGAGTAGTGTGTACTCCTGGATCATCGCTGTCCTCTTCCGTCGCTGGGGCCGGCTACTCCGCTCGACTCACGACCTCGAGAAGGCGCCACCGCTTGTCCTTGCTCAGCGGCCTCGTCTCCGCGATGCGAACGGTATCGCCCACGCGGCACTCGTTCTTCTCGTCGTGAACTTTGAACTTGGTCGTCCGCTTCACGAACCTGCCGTAGCGGGCATGGCGGACGAGCCGGGTGACCGCGACGACCGCGGTCTTGTTCATCTTGTCGCTCACCACTGTGCCGACGCGCTCCTTGCGGCGGCCTCGCTTCGCAGTCTCGGTCATACGTCCTCGCTCCGATCGGTCTGGCTTCCGGCGCTACTTCGTCTCCTGCCCGGGGGCGGCCGCCTTGGGCTCGCCCTCCTTGAGGAGCGTCATGAGCCTTGCGATGTCCTTCCGGACCTCACGGATCCGGACCGCGTTCTGGAGCTGCCCGGTCTTCTGCTGGAACCTGAGGTTGAACATCTCCTCGCGGGCGTCGCGCAGACGCAGCGCGAGCTCGTCCCGGGTCAGGGTCCTCAGCTCCTTCACCTTCACGGCCGTGTCTCCTTCCGGACTACGTCTCCCTCGACATGAACCTGGTCTTGATGGGCAACTTGTGGCTCGCGAGCGAAAGGCACTCGCGCGCGATCTGCTCGGTCACTCCCTCGACCTCGCAGATGACCCGCCCGGGCTTCACCACCGCCACCCAGTGGTCGAGCGGCCCCTTGCCCTTCCCCATCCTCGTCTCCGCCGGCTTCTTCGTCCGGGGCTTGTCGGGGAAGATCCTGAACCAGAGCTTGCCCCGACGCTGCATGTGCCTCGTGATCGCGATCCTCGCCGCCTCGATCTGGCGCGCGGTCACCCAGCCAGGCTCCACGGCGAGAAGTCCGTACTCGCCGAAGTCGAGCTTCCCCGCGCCCTTCGTGGCGCCGGTGAGCCGGCCCTTCATCTGCTTTCTGTACTTCGACCTCTTCGGTTCGAGCATGACATCCGCCCCTCAGCGTCCGTGCGTCTCCGTGCCGGGCCTAGCCGCGCTGCCCCGGTCCCCCGCTTCTGCCACCGGGCCCCGGGCCGCCCCGTCTGTCCTGTCCTCCGGGTCCGCCCGAGGACCTGTGCCTCGGGCCGCCGCCGGGCCTGCCGCCACCCGGCCTGCCACCGCCGCCCGGCCTGCCGCCGCCGCCCGGCCGACCGCCGCCACCGGGCCTGCCGCCTCTGCCTCCCGGCCGGCCGCCCCTCTGCCCCGCATCACGGCCGCCCTCCGGCCCACCCGGGCCGCGGCCGCGGCGCCCGCGATCCTCGTCCTCGTAGCGGTCGAACCCGGGACGCCGTTCGTCGAGCCCGCGCCCGCCTTCCTCACCCTCGCGGACCTTCCCGATCCGCTCGCCCTTGAAGATCCACACCTTGACGCCGCAGGTGCCGTGCGTGGTCATCGCGGTCGCCCGCGCGAAGTCGATGTCGGCGCGGAGCGTGTGGAGCGGCACGCGCCCCTCGTGGTGTTCGGCGACCCTGGCCATCTCGGCGCCGCCGAGCCGCCCCGCGCAGCGCACCTTGATGCCCTGCGCGCCCATCCGCATCGTCGACTCGACCGCCTTCCGCATGGCGCGGCGGAAGCCGACGCGCTGCTCGAGCTGCTTCGCGATGTGCTCGGCGACGAGCTGCGCGTTGAGCTCGACCTTCTTGACCTCTTCGATGTTGATGCGGACGTCCTTGTTCGTCAGGTGCTCGAGCTCCTTGTTGAGCCGCTCGACCTCAATGCCCTTCCGCCCGATCACGATCCCGGGCCGAGCCGTGCGCACGTTGACGACCACCTTGCTCGCCTTCCGCTCGATCACGACGTCGGAGATGCCCGCGCGCGACAGCTTCGCGTTCACGTACCGGCGGATCGTGAGGTCCTCCTTGAGGAGGTCGGCGTAGTTCTTCTTGGCGAACCACCTGGACTCCCAGGTCCTGTTGATGCCGAGCCTCAGACCGACTGGATGCGCTTTCTGACCCAAGACGCCCTCCCGGCTACTTCTTCGTTGCCGCCTTCGCCGCCGGCTTTCTGCCCGCGGGCTTCGTCCGTCCACCCTTCGGCGCCGCGCCGCGCTTCGCCTTCGCGCCCGCCTTCGCCTTCGCGCCGCCCTTCTGGCTCACCACGATCGTGATGTGCGCCGTTCTCTTCCTGATCGGGGTCGCGCGCCCCATCGGAGCCGGCGTGAACCTCTTGAGCGCCGGTCCCTCGTCGACGAACGCCTCGCTGACGTACAGGTCGCTCGGCGCGAGGCCCGCGCCTTCCTTCGTGTTGAACACGTTGGCGACGGCCGACCGGAGCGTCTTCTCGACGGGGATCCTCGCGGCGCGCTTCAGGAAGTGCAGGGTCTGCATGGACTCCTCGACGTCCCTGCCGCGGATGAGGTCCACGACCTGACGCACCTTCCTGGGTGGTATGCGGATGAACCGTGCTCTTGCTCGCGCTTCCATGCTCTTCGCTCTCCGGTGTTCCGTCGTGAGGGCGCCGCCCCCCGAAAGCCCCTCGGCGGCGGGTCGCCCGCGCGTCTACTCGCCGGGCTTCTTCGCGGCCGTCGTGGCCTCGCGGCTCCGGTGGGCCCTGAACGTCCTCGTGAAGGCGAACTCCCCCAGCTTGTGCCCGACCATGTTCTCCGTGACATACACCGGGATGAACTTGTGGCCGTTGTGCACCGCGATCGTGTGGCCCACGAAGTCCGGTGGGATGACCGAGCTGCGCGCCCACGTCTGGATGACGCGCTTCTCGCCCGTGCGGTCCATCGCTCGCACCCTCTTGAGAAGGCGCTCGTGGATGTGGGGCCCCTTCTTCGTCGAACGGCTCATCCTGCTCCTGCCCTTTCCTTGCTCAAGCGCCCGGACCCTTCTTCGCGGCCCGGTCTCACTTCTTCTTCCTGCGCTGAACGATCATCGCGTTCGAGCGCTTCTTGCGCTTGCGCGTCTTGAGTCCCTTGCTCTTCTGGCCCCACGGCGACACGGGGTGGCCGCCGCCCGACGCCTTGCCCTCGCCGCCCCCCATCGGGTGATCCACGGGGTTCATCGCGACGCCGCGCGTGTGCGGGCGCCGTCCGAGCCAGCGGTGCCGCCCGGCCTTGCCGATGACGACGCTCTCGTGCTCGATGTGGCCGACCTGCCCGAGCGTCGCGTAGCACTCGGAGTCGACGAGCCTCACCTCGCCCGACGGCAGGCGGATGTGCGCGTGCTTGCCCTCGCGCGCCATGAGCTGCGCGGCGGTGCCGGCGCTGCGCACCATCTGGCCTCCGCGCCCGCGGCGGAGCTCGATGTTGTGGATCATCATGCCGAGCGGGATCCTCCTCAGGGGAAGCGCGTTCCCCGACTTCACCTCCGCTCCCTCTCCCGCCACGACCGTCTCGCCGATCTCGAGCTTGTCGGGGGCGAGGATGTAGCGCTTCTCCCCGTCCTGGTAGTGGAGGAGAGCGATCCTCGCCGACCGGTTCGGGTCGTACTCGATCGCCGCGACCTTCGCCGCCATGTCGCGCTTGTCCCGGCGGAAGTCGATGATCCGGTACATCCGCTTGTGCCCGCCGCCCCGATGCCGCGCCGTGTTGCGCCCCTGGTTGTTCCGGCCGCCGGTCTTCCGAAGAGGCTCGATGAGAGACCGCTCGGGTCTCGTCTTCGTGACCTCCTTGAAGGAGGCGACCGTCTTGTACCGCAGGGTCGGAGTGGTCGGCTTGAACCTCTTGACTGCCATGATCAACAAACCCCCGGAACGCCCAGTGTGACTACGTGTGCTCGAAGAACTCGATCTTCTGGCCTTCCTTGAGCGTAACGATCGCCTTCTTCCACGACGCCCGCTGCCCCTGGAAGCGCCCCATCCTCTTCATCTTGCCCGTCACGTGCATGGTGCGCACGGCCGTGACGCCCACGTTGAAGAGCTTCTCGACGGCGTGCCGTATCTCGACCTTTGTGGCGTCCCGGGCGACGACGAACGCGACCTGGTTCTTGTCCTGGCGCTCGCGCGTGCTCTTCTCGGTCACCACCGGCTCGAGGATGACCGCCCTTGGATCGCGGCTCATTCTCCGAAGACCTCCTCCACCGCCTTGAGCGCACCCTCCGTCAGCACGACCCGGTCGGCCCACAGCAGATGGTACGTCGTCAGTTCCTTCGCCTCGAGAACGATGAGCTTCGCGATGTTCCGCGCCGACATCAGCAGCCGTTCGTCGGCGGCGCGCACGACGAGGAGGACCTTGCCCGCCCCGGCGTCGGCGGCCTTCAGGATCGCGGCCACGTCCTTCGTGCTCACCTTCGCAAGCTCGATGTCCTCGGTCGCGCGGATCTCGCCCGCCGCCGCCTTCGACGACAGCGCCGACCGAAGCGCGAGCCTCTTCACCTTCTTCGGGAGCTTCATCCGGTGGTCGCGCGGCTTCGGGGCGAACGCGAGGCCGCCTCCCACCCAGTGCGGCACCGTGTTTGAGCCGGCGCGCGCGCGCCCGGTGTGCTTCTGCCGCCAAGGCTTCCTGCCGCCGCCGGCGACCTCGGCCCTCGTCTTCTTCGAGACGGTGCCGGCGCGCTGGTTCGCAAGGTACGTCCGCACGGCCTCGTACATCACGTGCTCGTTCGGCTCGATGCCGAAGAGCCCCGCCGGGAGCGTGACCTCGCCCTTCGTCTGGCCGGCCCGTGTCAGGATCGGTATCGTGTGTGCCATCGTCGCTCTCGCCTCACTCGTGTGCGCCGCGGACGCAGCCGCTACTTCCCGCTCGACTTCCTCACGATCACCAGCCCGTTCGCCGCGCCCGGCACCGCGCCGCGGACCAGGAGCACGTTCTGCTCCGGGTCCACCTGGACGACCCTCACGCACCGCACCGTCACGCGTTCGCCGCCCATGCGGCCGGGCAGCTTCCTTCCCTTGTACACGCGCGAGGGGGCCGCGCTCTGGCCGAGCGACCCGGGGACCCGGTGCGACATGCAGCCGTGCGCCTCGTCGCCTCCGCGGTGGCCGTATCGCTTCACGACGCCCTGGAAGCCTCGCCCCTTGGACACGCCCGTCACGTCCACGCGCTCGCCGGGCTTGAAGATGTCCACCGTGATCTCCTGCCCCACCTCGAACCGCGACGGCTCGGCCACGCGGAACTCGCGGAGCTTCGCCTGCGGCGGCACGTTCGCCTTCGCGAACTGGCCGAGAACGGGCTTCGTGAGCGACTTCGCGCGCCCGCGGCCGAAGCCGAGCTGCACGGCCTCGTAGCCGTCGCGCTCCTTCGTCTTGACCCGGGTGACGAGACACGGACCGGCTTCGATCACGGTCACGGACACCGAGGTGCCGCTCTCGTCGAAGATCCGCGTCATCCCGAGCTTCTTTCCGATGATCCCCGTCATCCTTGTCTCCCTCGAACCGCTCCGGTCCCGGCGCGGCGATCCAAGCGCCCGCTTACTCCACCTTGATCGAGATGTCCACGCCGCCGGGGAGATCCAGGTCCATCAGGGCGTCGAGCGTCTTCTGTGTCGAGTTCGTGATGTCGATGAGACGCTTGTGGGTCCGGATCTCGAACTGCTCGCGCGACTTCTTGTCGATGTGCGGCGAGCGGAGGACCGTGTACATCCTCCTCGTCGTCGGCAGCGGAACCGGCCCCGAGATCATGCCGCCCGTCTCCCTCACGACACGCACGATCTCCGCGGTGGACTGATCGAGCGTGGCGTGCTCGTAGGCCATGAGGCGGATCCGAATCTTCTGGCCAGCCACTTCCTTCCTCCTTACTCGATGATCTTGGTGATGGTGCCTGCGCCGACGGTCCTGCCGCCCTCGCGGATCGCGAACCTGAGCCCCTCCTCCATCGCGATCGGCGTGTGGAGCATGATCTCCATCTCCACGTTGTCACC
>VGIX01000038.1 GCA_016867725.1 Candidatus Effluviviaceae Genus I sp. | reverse complement strand
CCCCCTGGACGGCGTAGTGCAGGGCGAGCCTCCCGATGCCGTAGTCGTCCACGGCCGACGCCGCGACGGGCAGCAGCATGTCGGCGGGCGCCACGCGGTCCTCGCCGGGCTCGACGATCCGCACGAGCGGGTGCTCGTCGCGCACGGCGACGATCGACCAGGCGGCGGGGTCGGGGTTGGTCAGCCCATCGCGGTCGGTCATCTCGATGGCGTAGGTCGTGCTCTCCGTCACGGTCAGCGTCGTCCGAAGCGCCTGTCCCCCCGCGCGCTCGAAGGCCTGCCGCACGCCGCCGGCGAACGCGAGGTCGGCGCCTGCGACAGGCTTGCTGGGCGTGACGGTGATCGTGACGTTCGTGCCGACGAGGGCCGTGATGTCGCCGCTGTTCTCGTCTACGGTGCGCGGCACGAGGCCGCTGTAGCGCGGGAACTCGTAGTCCAGCCTGATGCCCGCGACGAACGGGCGATCGATCACGCGCACGGAGAAGCGGCGGCTCGTCTCGCGGCCGGCCTTCACGGAGTAGCGGAGGGCGCTGCGCACGCCGGGGACCGTCGCGCGGTAGGCGCCGCCGTCCGCGGCCGCCATGGGCCGGTCGACCGGCGCTTCTCCCTCGAGCTCGAGCTGAAGCACGGGGGCCGCGGTCGGCGGCGCGGGCGCCTCCGCGCCCGCAGCCGCTCTCACGCGCGCCGTCACGACCAGGTCGTCGCCCGACACGAGCGTCGCGTCGCCGGGCTCGACCTCGATGACGACGCGCGCCTCACGCCCCGAGGCAAGCGGCCGCGCGAGCCGCCCGACGGCAGGCCCGAGCCTCGCGCCCGGCAGCGCGAGCGCGACCGCCGAGACCGCCGCGGCCGCCGCCAGGAGCCGTCCCCACCGGCGCAGACCCGCGTCGCCGCCCGCCGTCGCGAAGTCGATGCCCGCGGAGTCGGCGACCGCCTTCTCGATCAGGGCGTCGATGAGCTCGACCGAGTAGCCGAGCTTCGCCGCGCCCCGCTTCTCCCACAGCTCCGCCGCGGACTCGATCGTCTCGCCGAGCTCCGGGTGCCGCGCCTCGATCTCAGCGGCGATCCTCACGGGGTCGAGGCGCGCGAGCGCCTGACGCACGACGCGCCCCGCCGCCCACGCGCCGAGCGCGGCGACGCCGACAAGCCACGCGACCCTCACGCCCGCCGGCAGGTGAAGGAACGCGTCCAGCGCGACCTCGGCCGCGAGCGCGGGCACGACGATGGCGAGCGCGCGGCAGGCCCCGGCGGCCACGGCGCGGCGCCTCCAGCGGCTCCCCGCCGCTGCGATGCGGCGCAGCAGTTCCGCGTGACCCCGTTCTGCCGGCGATGCGACCACAGGCACCTCGCGCGTGGGGGACTCGTAGGGACTCAGTGCGTGAGCGCGTACACCACGACGTTCACGCCCATCCGAAGGGCCTGCTCACGCTTCTCCGGAGGATCGCCGTGCACCTCCGGGTCCTCCATGCCGTCCCCGATGTCCGTGTTGAAGCTGTAGAAGACCACGAGCCGCCCATCCAGGAAGATGCCGTACCCGTGCGGGGGGCCGCCGTCGTGCTCGTGGATCTTCGGCAGCCCGTCGGGGAACTCGTAGAACGAACGGTAGATCGGGTGGTCGAACGGAAGTTCGACAAGCGGCTGGCCCGGCAACACCCGGGCGATCTCCGCCCGGAACGACCGGTCCATGCCGTAGTTGTCGTCCGCCCAGAGGAAGCCGCCGCGCTTGAGGTGCTCGCGGAGCCTGGCCGCTTCCTCGTCGCTGAACGACACCTGGCCGTGCCCGGTCATGTAGATGAGCGGGTGGAGGAAGAGCTCGTCGTCGGTCGGCGAGACGGTCGCGGGCTTCGCGGCGACCTCGATGCCCGCGCGCTCGCGGACGGCGGCGAGGAGGTTCGGAAGGCTGCTCGGGTTCGCGTACCAGTCACCGCCGCCACGGTACTTGAGCTGCGCGACGGTGAACCCGCGGGCGCCGGCGCCGGCCGCCCGAGCCGGCCCTGCCGCAGAGCCGACGAGGACGAGCGCCAGCGCGACCGTCGTCGCGGCGGCGCGCACACTGCGGGCGCGCACCCGTCGCCTCATCTCGGACCTCCACGACCGCGCTCGCGCGGGCTTCGTGTCCCTACCACTATGGCCGACTCCGCGGCCCCGCGCAACCCGCTCACCTAACGCGGGGACGGCGCCTGTCAGAGCGCCGTCCCGTATCCCATCCCTCGTCCTGGCGCGGGGCGCGTGCGCGCCGCCGAACTCCCGGCGCGCGCCTACGCCCGCGTGGCCGCGGCCTTGAGCCGGCTCCGTCGCCGCGCGTCCTGCGCGAGCTGCCAGTCCACCACGAGCGGCGTCGCGATGTAGACCGACGAGTACGTCCCGACGATGATGCCGATCATGAGGGCGAAGGCGAAGTCCCTGATGACCTCGCCGCCGAGGAAGTAGAGAGCGATGAGGACGAGCAGCGTCGTCAGACTCGTATTGATCGTCCTCGAGAGCGTCTCGTTCACGCTCCTGTTCACGATGTCCACGAGGCTCTTCCCGTACATCTTCTTCCTGTTCTCACGGATCCGGTCGTACACCACGATCGTGTCGTTGATGGAGTACCCGACGATCGTGAGCAGGGCCGCGACGATCTGCAGCGTGATCTCGCGGTTCGTCAGCGAGAGAAGCCCCAGCGTGATGACCACGTCGTGCGCGAGCGCCGCGACGCCTCCCAGCCCGAACATGAACTCGAACCTGATCCAGATGTAGATGAGCATGCCGATGAGCGCGACGATCACCGCGATCGTCGCGGTCGTCCTGAGTTCGGCGCCGACCTTCGGGCCGACGAGCTCCTGACGCCGAAGCTCCGTCCGGTTCTGCGGGTCGTGCGCGTTCAGGGCCTCCACGATGTCGGCGGCGAGCGTCGGGCTTGCGCGCTCCTGCCGCACGCGGATGATGGCCTCGCCCTCGTCGCCGAACTGCTGGATCTCGGCGTCCGCGAGCCCCATCCCTCCCAGCACCCTCCTCATCTCCTGCGTCGGGATCTTCTGCTCCGACCTCACCTGCAGAAGGACGCCGCCGCTGAAGTCCACCCCGAGCTTCAGGCCGCGGTGGCCGAGGATCGAGATGAGGCCCACGACGATCAGCACGATCGAGGCGCCGAAGGCGATCTTCCTGGCGCCCATGAAGTTGAAGTTCGTGTTGACGAACAGGTTCATCGTATCTCCTTGGGGCCCGCCGCGTCGCGCGAGCCGCCCCCCGGGACGACCGGCCGCTAGATGCTCAGGCGTCTTACGTTCCTCGTGACGGTGATGGTCTCAAAGACGATGCGCGTCGCGACGATCGCCGTGAACATGCTCGCGATGATGCCAAGGGCGAGCGTCACTGCGAACCCTCTGACCGGTCCTGTCCCGAACTTCCACAGCACGGCCGCCGCGATGAGCGTCGTCACGTTCGCGTCGAGGATCGTCAGGAACGCGCGCTCGTATCCGTCTCGGATGGCCGCGCGGATCGTCTTCTGGTTCCTGAGCTCCTCCTTGATCCGTTCGAAGATGAGCACGTTCGCATCCACGGCCATGCCGATCGTGAGGATGATCCCGGCAAGCCCCGGAAGCGTGAGCGCCGGCTTGGGGTCGACGGGGAGGACCGACATGATGGCCACGAGCACAAAGAGATTGGACACGAGAGCCCCGACCGCGACGAGACCGGACCCCTTGTAGAAGATCAGCATGAACGCGACGACCGCGAAGAAGCCGATGACGAGCGCGCGAACGCCCTTCTCCACCGAGTCGCGCCCGAGAGACGGTCCGACCGAGCGCTCCTCCTCGATGGTCATCGGAGCAGGGAGCTTGCCGGCTCGGAGCACGATGGCCAGGTCGCGCGCCTCAGCGTCGGTGAAGCCGCCCGTGATCGACGCCGGCGTCCCGGCCGGGATGCGGTCCTTGATGACGGGGGCCGACTGGACTCTGCCGTCCAGCACGATCGCGAGGTGGTCGCCGATGTGCTGCCCGGTGTACTGCGCGAAGGTGCGCCCGCCCTCGCGGCTGAGCCGGAGCGAGATGCCGGGGGCGTTCGGGTTGTTCTCGTCAAGGCCCGGCCGCACCTCCACCGTCGAGACGACCGACCCGGTCATGAGCGGGTCGCGCATCAGCACGTAGAGCGGCCGGTAGGTGTTGCCGTCGTCGAGAACCCGCGTCTGCTCGGACCACGCGAGCCTGACCCGCGGAAGGAGCGGGTTCTCCGGGTCGCGAGGGAGCAGCGCCTCGACGTTCAGTCGGGCGAGCTGCTGCTGGGCCCACGGCACGATGGACTCCGCGAAGAACGGCAGGGACTCGATGTAGCGGGCCCGCGAGGAGAACGGGTGCTCGAGCGCCAGCCGAGCCGCCTGGTAGCCCGGGTCCGTGGGGTCCGGGAGGACGCCGGCCTCGCCGCGCGCGGCCATGGTGTCGGCGAGGGCGCGGTCGATGGCGCGGAACACGAGGTCCACCTGCTCGGCCGATGCGACGGGCACGAACTCGAGGAGCGCCGTCCGCCCGATGAGGCTCTTGGCTCGCTCCTCGTCCTGCAGGCCCGGCAGCTGGACGATGATCCTGTTGTCGCCCTGACGCTGGATGGAGGGCTCGGCGACGTTGAACTGGTCTATCCTGTTCCGGATGACCTCGAGAGCGCGGTCCACCGCGTCGGCCGCCTCGTCCGGCGGGAGCCCCTCCTTGTCAACCTCAAGCACGAGGTGCATGCCCCCGCGGAGGTCCAGGCCCAGCTTCAGGGAGTTGCGCTCGAGCGCGGCGACCTGCTCCGGGGCCATCCGCGCCTTCGCGGCGTCGTCGAGGGAGAGGTAGCGAACGGTGTACGACGCCCTCCATATGCTGAACCCGATGACCAGGATGACGAGAATGGCCTGCCAACGCATCTTCGATGTCATGAAGCGCCTCCCTGACGCCATGAGCGGCCCGGAAGCGGGCCCGAGGAGTGCCGCGACTGCCGAAGCGTAACGGGAGATGATACCGTGGCGCGGGCGGGTGGGTCAACGGGAAAGCCCCCGGCGCCCCGGCACACGGGGGCTCAGCCGCTTGCCCGCCGCGCCGGGACGGGCGTATAGTGGGGATGGACCCGCCCCAAGGAGAGCCCGTGACAGCGTCGGCACCCGCCATCCGCGACTGGGCCGTTCTCGTGCTGCTGGCCCTGGCGCTCAGCGTCTGCGCGTATCACCTCGCGGCGTCGCTCGCGTTCCTGCACCCTGACAACGCGCACACGTTCGTCACCGCGCACCTCGACGACATCCGGTACGACGAACTGCGTCAGGAGTGGAAGCCGCGCATCCTGTCGATCGGCGCTGCCGACGTGATCGCCGAGTACCTGTGGAAGCAAGGCGTCCGGAACGCGCAGGTCCACCTCCCTCTCACCATCGGTATCCACTCGGCCTTCTGGCTTCTGCTCGTCAACGCGGCGCTGCTGTGGGGGTTCAGAAGACGGGCCGTGTTCCTGATGTGGGGCGTCTTCGCCGCCGTGGTGTTCGGCTACTGCCCCGGCGTCGTGAACCGCGTCTATCCCTGGGACCTCCCCGCGCTCTTCTTCTTCGCGGCGTTCGTCGCCTGCTACCACCGGCGCGCCTACCGCGCGCTCCCCGTCATCGTGCTGGCCGGCCTCCTGTTCAAGGAGACGACGGCCGTGCTGTGCCTCGCGCTCTTCTTCCTGGACATCCCGATGAAGCGGCGCCTCCGCTACGCCCTCGTGACGGCGGCGCTCTTCGTCATCGTGAAGGTCGCGACCGATGTGGCCGTCGGCACCCCCGTCCCGTTCTTCTCGATGACGGTGCGGCCGCCGGACGGTGGGACATCGCGGCTGGCAGAGAACGTGAGGATCCTGGGACGGGCGACCCTGGCACACCCCGTCTTCATCAACGCGGGGACGCTCGTCGCGCTGGCGGTGGTCTCGGCGAGGAACCCGGCGGCGCGCATGGCCCGATGGGTCGCCGCCGCGTTCGCGGTCAACACGCTCGCCTTCGCGGTGATCGACGAGTACCGCATCTGGCTCGAGCTGGCCCCGCTCGCCGCCTACGTGCTCGCCCAGCGGTTCCACCCGGGCGAGTACGAGCAGGCGGCCACGGACTCCGCCCCTCAGCCGCGGACGCCCTGAGCCCCGCGCCCGAGCAGCGCGAGCATCTCCCTCACGGCCCTGTCCATTCCGACAACGACCGCCCGCGCCACGATGCTGTGGCCGATGCTCACCTCGTCGATCTCGCCGATCGCCGCGATTCGATGGACGTTCCGGTAGGTGAGGCCGTGCCCTCCGTGCGCCCGGAGCCCCATCTCGCACGCGGCGATGGCGGCCACACGCACCTTCTCGAACTCCCGCGTGACCGCATCCGCGCCCTTCGCGTCGGCGTAGAGGCCCGTGTGGACCTCCACGATGTCGGCGCCGACCGCGTTGGCGCGCCCGACCTGCACGACGTCGGGGTCGATGAAGATGCTGACGCCGATGCCGGACGCCTTCAGGCGCTCGACCGCGCTCCGCACCGCCGCCTCCTCCGCCATGATGTCGAGCCCGCCCTGCGTGGTGACCTCGCCGGCGCCTTCCGGAACGAGCGTGCACATGTCGGGCCTAAGCCTCGTCGCGATCCCCAGCATCTCGTCCGTCGCCGCCATCTCGAGGTTGAGGCAGCCGGCGACCGTCTTTCGCAGCGCCTCGACGTCGCGGTCCTGGATGTGCCGGCGGTCGCCGCGCAGGTGCACCGTGATGCCGCACGCGCCGGCGAGCTCCGCCGCCACCGCCGCCCACACGGGGTCCGGCTCGTCCGCCCTTCGGGCCTGCCGGACCGTCGCGACGTGATCGACGTTGACCGAGAGCCTCATGGACCCACCTCCTCGCTCACGAGCGTCGAAAGGAACACGAACTCGATGCCGCGCTCCTTCATGGCCGGCATCTCGCGCCTGAGCGCGGCGATCGTCTCGCGGTGCGGGTGCCCGATCGCGGCGACGGCGCCGCGCGTTCTCGCGAGCGCCTCGAGGTCGCGCAGGCGCGACGGAACGGCCACGCGCCCCTGCTCGTCGAGCCTGCTGTCCAGGAACATGCTGTTCCTCGCGACGGGCACACGGGCGCGCATCGCCTCGGAGAGCCCGACCGACTGCGCCGTCGTCATGCTGTCGAAGAAGAAGAGGCCGCGGGCCTTGAGCGCGGAGAGGAGCGCGCGCATCTGCGCCCGGTCGGCGGTGAACGCGGAGCCCATGTGGTTGCTCACGCCGACCGCGTGCGGGACGTCGTCGAGGGCCTCGCCGAGCAGCCTCCTGATGTCCGCGGCGGAGTGCTCCAGGAGAAGGGCTCCCTCGCCGGGGTCGACGCCGGGGTATCCCTGCGGCTCCATCGGGAGGTGGAGGATCACCTCCTTGCCGGCGTCGTGCGCGGCGGCGGCGGTGGCCTTCCCCGCCGCCGTGCGCGGCACCACGGCGACGGTGATCGGCCCGTCGAGATCGAGCACGGCCTGCATCGTTCTTGATTCGCCGTAGCCGACGTCGTCGATCACGATCGCGATCCTCGGAGCGCGGGCCGGCCGAGGCTGCGGGGCGCCGGGCGTCTCGCGCAGCACGATCTGATGCGTCTCCCGCCGGCCCAGCCCGAGCTTCATGTCGAGCGTCCGCCCGCCGCGCCAGTCCGGCGGCCGCTCGCGCACGATGATGATGTCTCCAGCCGCGGCGCGCACGGCCTCGGTGAGCGCGAGGTTGCAGCGGACGAGGTCCGCGCCCTGCGGGACGCGGCCGACCTTCGTCCAGTGCGGCCAGCGCGTCCGTCCCTCGCTGCGCGTCTCGGTCTCGACGTTGAGGTCGAGCGCGCCCACCTGGACGAGCGCGCCGTCCACGGCGCGGTCGAGCGCCTCGGCGCGCTCCGAGAGGTCGCGTTCGCCAAGCACCTTCCCGAGGAGCGCGGCGCCCACCCCGCTCTCTCCGAGCTCCCAGACAACGAGGAACGCCACGACCGCAAGAGCCGCAGCGACGAGCCAGAGCCTGGCGGCCGAAAGACCGGTCGCCCGGCTCGCCCGACCGGCGTTCTGGCGGCGGTGGGTTCGCATGGGGAGTCGTTCCTGCAGGGGCCGACGCATCGCTCCGCTCGTCGGCCATTCTAGGGGCCGCGAGGGCGGGAGTCAACGACGGGCGCCCCCGGAAACGATGCCGGGGGACGGTCACCCGTCCCCCGGCATCACTCAGTGCGCCATCGCCGAGCGCTCAGGGCCTGAACATCGCCTTGAGCTGCCCGACCGTGATGGTCCGTGTCGTCTCGTCCGAGGAGATGCTCCCGCGGGTCTCGTCGAGATCCTGCCATCTCCAGATCTCCCAGAGCTGCTCGCCGTCGGGGCCGACCTGGTCCTGATCGATGCGGAACTGGTACATGGAGGGAGCCGTCGCCAGATAGGTCCACACCCCCATGTACACCTTGAGGTCCACGGCCTCTTTGTACTGGTAGTGGGTACCCGTCCCGTCGCCCGGATTCACCGGGAGGGGATCGCCCACCTGCGTCAGGCGGAGCTCGATGCGGTCGGCATGCTCGCCCTCATCACCGAACATCTGCTGGTGGATGAGGCGCTCCTCCGCCTTGCCCCAGTATCCCGGCTCGAGGGTGGGGTCGTTCTCGACGTCCTTCGGGTTCAGGAGGAAGACGAAGTCCTCGGCCATGCAGTCCAGGTACTCGTCGACCATCTTGTTCTTGTAGGCCGTGACGAGGTTGTGCAGGACGTTCGCGGGGGACGTGCGCGGCTTCCACTCGATCGGGTCGCCGCCGCCGCCGCCGCCGTTGCGGGGCGCGAACGGATTCCAGCAGCCGCCGAGAGCCCCTGCGACCAGCCCGATCAGCGCAACGAGCGCAAGAGCGCGGGCGTTTCGTCTCACCATGGATACCCCCCATCCCTCACTCGCACGATGCTCCATTATATCAAGAGCGACGCCCCGGCGCAACCGCGGCCTCGGGCACGCCCCATAGCTGCAATCGCCGTGCCCGCGGCGCGTTACACCTCACCCACGATAATCGCCCCGAAGGGCACCCCAGGTCCGGTTGGTGCCGCCCATCCGTCGGTCCACCCATCGGAAGATCGCCCACCGTCCGGAGTCGCTCCGGCGCATCCAGAGAGAGGCTCTCCCCCGGTAGATGATCTCCTCGTTGACGTGCGGGCCGGACTGCCACGTCACCGCGAGCGTGTAGTCCACCTGCCTGCACGTCTCCGGCTGCGTCTCGTCCGGCTGGAGCACGGTGGTGAACGCGACGGAGATCTCCGCGGCGTCCACGAAGATGCGGCTCGTGGCGTACTCCTCGTCGGCGCGCGTCCAGTCGGCGAACATCTGCTCCGCCTCCTGCCCCGCGTCGAGCGAGTCCTGCGGATCCACGTGGAACCGGTAGTCCTCGGTGAAGCAGTCGCGGTAGTTGCTCGAGCTCTCGCGGTCCATGGCGGCCGCGAGGTTCTGAAGCACGATCAAGGTCGTGATCGGCGTTTCCCAGTTGGTCGCGCCGCCGTCCGGCGGGCCATCGGGATCACGTGGACTGAGGATGCAGCCGCAGACCAGGAGGCACATCGCCAGGGCCACGACCGTCGCGAGTCTCGTTGCCATCCGCTCCCCCGAACTAGAACGCCTTGTCGATGCTCAGCGAGACGTCCCAGACCCGCCGCAGCCGCTCGACGAGCGATGTCGCGTCGCGGTCCGTGCGGGCCACCGAGGCCTTGAGCGTCGTCCCGTCCTCGAGCTTGTAGTCCACAGAGGCCTTGCCGGTGAGGCTGGTGTCGTGCCGTTCCCACGAGAGCCGCCGACCGCCGTCCACGATGGTCCACCGCTGTGAGACGGAGTAGCTCTGCGATGCTTCGATGCCTATTGCGTCGAAGAGCCTATACCTGAGCGTGGCCTTCATGGTGTGATCGTCCCGCTCGCTGTTCTTCCCGTACCGCGCGATGCCGTCCGACCCGGTCACGTACGATCCCTCGTCCTGCGCGACGTACCGATGGCTCACCGTGAGGTCGAGCTTGCGGGCGCCCGACCACCGGGCCTCGGTCGTCACGCCGAGGTTCCTCACGAGGAAGTTCTTGGCGTCGTTGAACGTGTAGAGGGTGTAGTCAGCCGTGAGTTCGTATCGCTGGCTCGCGCTGAACGTCTTCGAGAACACCTTCGTGACGGACGGCCGCAGGGAGAACGTCTGCGCGCGCCTGTTGTCGCCGGTGCGGGACGTGCGGATGTAGATGAGCTGGTCCTCGCGGACTCTCAGCGCGAGGGAGGTCAAGAGATCGTTCCTCGGGTTGTAGTCGATCTGAAGCGTCGCTTCACGGTCGTAGAGGTCTCGGTCCTGGTCGTTCCTCACCGTGTCGTCGAAGTGGTGCGAGTAGAGGGTCATCCGGCCGGTGAAGCCCACCTTGACGCGCGTGCCGAAGTCACGATTGGCGTTGAACACCAGCGACTGCCCGTACGAGTTCCCGGTCTGCTCGTTGGTATACTCGTTCCGTTTGACATCCGACGCCAGCTGGCTCGAGAGCCGCACGCCCGCGAAGGTGTAGGTCACGCCGGCGTTCACTGCCCGGCTGCTCAGCACGCTGCGGCGGGACGGCTCCAGCGCGTAGGACATGCCGCTCCTGCTGTAGTCGTAGCCAAGCGTCAGGTCCAGCCCCGGGAGGGGCTTGAACGTGCCCTTGACCGAGGCGCTGTCGTTCTCCTGCTCCCTGCGCTCCTTCTGCTGCTCCTTGGGATACTCGTTCGCGGATCGGGACCTTGCGAGGTTCACGTTGAGGGTGCTGGTCTTCCACGTGTAGTCCACGTTCGCCCCGAGCGAGTGGCTCTCCGACTCGTCCGTGCTGCTGAGCGCACCCTGCTCCGAATCCAGGAGCGAGTGCCGCCCCGAGTACGTCACGCTCCCCTTGACTCCCGGGGTCGGGTTGTAGCCCACGGACGCGGCAATGCTCTGCGCGGCCCCGCGACTCTGCACGTCCGCGTACCGGTTCTTCTCGAGCCCCGCCGTCATGTTGAGGGTGGTCGCGATCCCCGACAGAAGCGTCTTCGAGTACGAGGTCGAGACGTCCGCCGTCTCCTTCTCGCGGAAGCTCCTGACCTCCGAGGACGAGCCCTGGTTGCGGACGTCGCTCTGCGTCGTTCGGTTGAGCCTGACGGCCATGCCGACGGCGCTCGTGATGCTGGCGTCCAGGCCGGCGCTCCACCGCTCCTGCCTGTTCTCCCTGCTGAGCACCTCGGTGCTGCGAACGGAGATGAGCGACGACGCCTGGAACGAGATGCGCTCGGACACGCGCTGTCGGAAGCCGAAGCTGTGCTCCCAGGAGGATGCGTCCTGGTCGCGTCCGTAGGTGAGCTTGTAGGTGGGACGTAGCGGCGTCGCGACCTGGATCCTGAACGGCACGGTGTGGTCGGGCGCCTCCTCCTGCCCGACGGCGGTCGTGTCCGCCGGGGCGCCCTCCGGCTCGCCGTCGCCGTTCTCCTCCTGAGCCGGAGCGACGGCGGCGACCGCCGTGAGGAGGACGGTCGCGAGGACCGTCCAGTGTGGGAAGCGCACACGCACGCCGCTGCCTCCGCTCTACGCCCGCCCGGGACCCAGTGCGCTCGCGAGGGCGTCGAACTCCTCGACGCTCAGCGTCTCGCCCCGCCGAGACAGGTCCACGCCGGTCCGGAGCGCCAGCTCTTCCGCGGACACGCCCGCGTCGGCCGTCACACCCGCCAGGGACTGCCGCAGCATCTTCCGCCGCTTCTGAAAGGCCGCGTGCACGACGGCCTCGAACGCGTGGGGGTTACTCCGCCACGCCCGACCCGCCGACAGGTCGATCTCGACGACGCGGGAGTCCACCTTCGGCCGCGGGCGGAAGCACGTCCTCCGCACCGTGAACAGCGACGCGACCGACGCGTGGTACTGGACGACGGCCGAGAGCGCCGAGTAGTCCGGCTCGCCCGGCGCCGCGGCGATGCGCGCGCCGACCTCCGCCTGCACCATGAGCACCGCCCGCGAGACGATCGCCTTGTGCTCGACGAGCCGCCTGATGGCCGGGCTCGTGATGTTGTAGGGCAGGTTCCCCGCCACGATCAGGCGCGCGGCGCCGAACCGGCGGGCGGCCCCCTCGATGTCGAACGCGAGGAAGTCCTCGTTCACGAGGGTGATCCCCGCCGCGTCCGGGTACTCCTCCCGGAAGGCGCGCGCGATGCCCGCGTCGAACTCAACCGCGACGACGTGCGCGGCGCGCGCCGCAAGGCCGAAGGTGATCGCGCCGAACCCCGGCCCGATCTCGATGACGACGTCGTCCGCGGACGGCGCGGCGGCCTCGACGACCTTCCTGGCCACGTTGCCGTCCACCAGGAAATTCTGCCCCCGCCGCCTCGACGCCGCAAGCCCGTACTTCGCGAGCATGACCTGGGGCTGTGTCGGCTCCATCGGGCTACCTCGCGCTCGGCTCGCGCCGCGCGTCGCCGCCCCGCACGCGAAGGGGAACACCCAGGCCGGCTGCCAGCGCCCGCACGCGGGCGAGGTCGACCCCCTTGACGTCCACGACCGAGACGACGGTCTCGATGCCGGCCTTCCTGCACTCGCATGCGAAGGCGACCACGTGGTCGAACGTGCCGGGGCCGAACCGCGGGCGGCAGAGCGTCTCGTACTGCGCGGCGTCGGCCGCGTTGAGGCTCACCGAGACCGCGTCCACGGCCGCGACCAGCTCGGGCACGACGTTCCTGTTCCAGATGAGGTTCGCGTGCCCGTTCGTGTCGATCCGGACGCGCGCGCCCGACGCCCGGAGGCGGCGGCCGACCTCGGTCACCACGTCGAGCCTCACGGTCGGCTCGCCGAACCCGCAGAAGACGATCTCGCGATACCGCGTCGGGTCTCCGACGGCCTCGATGATCTCCTCGACGGACGGCTCGCGCTCCAACCTGAGGTTGTAGCCCCAGAGCGTGTCGGACTGGTAGCGCACGCAGAAGCCGCACGCGTTCGTGCAGCGGTTCGTGATGTTGAGGTAGAGGTTCCCCCACATCTCGTAGGCGATGGACGGGGCCGGGAGATCGGGGATCCCGAAGAGCCGCCGCGCGTTCCCGGTCGTGAGCCGCGCGAGGTCGGCGACGGCGAGGCCGCGGAGCTCCGCCACGCGCTCAGCCACGAGTCGCACGAACGAGGGCTCGTTCCGCCGCCCGCGGTGCGGGACGGGCGGGAGCCACGGGGCGTCCGTCTCGAGCACGAGCCTGTCCTGCGGCACCGAGGCCGCGACGCCGGCGAGCCGCCCCCGGGCCGAGTAGGTCACCGGCCCGCCGATCCCGACGTGGAAGCCTCGTCGCACGACCTCGCGCGCGTACGTCTCGTCGCCGGGGAAGCAGTGCATCACGCCGCCTGCCTCCGGCGGTCCCTCGTCGTCGAGCACGCGAAGCACATCGCCGTGCGCGTCGCGGTTGTGGACCACGAGCGGCAGGCCGACGGCCTTCGCGAGCCGGATCTGCGCGCGGAAGGCGCGCTCCTGGTCCTCGCGGGGCGAGAGGCCCCTGTGGTAGTCGAGGCCCGTCTCGCCGATCGCCACGACCTTCGGGTGCGCGGCGAGACGTTCGTAGCGCGCCAGGAGCTCGTCCGAGAGCGAGGAGGCGTGGTGCGGGTGCAGGCCGAGCGACGCGTAGATGGACGGGTTCGCCTCGGCGAGGGCGATCGACGCGTCCGAGGTGGCGGCGTCGAAGCCGACGTTGACGATCAGCGCGACGCCCGACGCGCGCGCCCTCGAGAGGACCGCGTCCCTGTCGTCGCGGTAGTCGTCGAGGTCGAGGTGCGCGTGCGTGTCCGCCAGGGGCGGCCGGGCAGCGGCCGAGGGTGCGGGCACTAGCTCACCTTCGTGCCGGCGGGGAGCTCCTTGTCGGGCCCGAGGAGCGCGAGGGCGCCGCCGTCCACGGCGGCAAGGAGCATCGCCTGCGACTCGATGCCGCGGATCTTCGCCGGCTCGAGGTTCGCGACGACGACGACGGTCCGCCCCACGAGCGCCTCCGGCGCGTACGCGGCGGCGATGCCGGCGACGATCTGCCGGACGTCGCCCCCGCCGAGGTCCACGCGAAGCTTGAGGAGCTTCGTCGCGCCCTCCACCCGCGCCGCCTCGAGCACCTTCGCCAGCCTAAGATCGAGCGCCTGGAACTCCTGGAAGGAGATCATCTTCGCTCCCTTCGACTGGGGCGCCGCGCTCGGCGCCGCGCCGCCCGAGGCCCCCGCGGCGTCGGCGCCAGCCCCAGCCGCGCCGGCCGGCGCCGCGCCCCCGACCCCGAACTTCGCCGCGAGGTCCGCGGTGCTGTGCTTCGGGAACACCGCGGCCCCGCCTCGCACCGTGATGGTCGCCGGCCACCCGTGGCCCCACACGAGGAGTTCATCGAGTGGCACCGCCCCGGGGCTGAGCTCGACGCCGAACCGCGAGAGGATCTCCTCGCACTTCCCCGGCATGACGGGCCACGCCATCACCGCGATCTGCCGGACGGCCTCGACGACGTCGAACAGCGACTGCGCGAGCTTCGCGCTGTCCTCGCGCGCGAGCACCCAGGGCTTCGCCTCCTCGATGTGGCTGTTCGCGCGCCGCACGAGCTCCCAGATCCTCGCGAGCGCCGCGTGCGGCGCGTACGCCGTCATGTCCCGGACGACCGGCCCGCGGATCTCCTCGGCCACCATCCGCACATGGCCGCGGCTCGACGCGGCGAGGTTCGGCACGCGACCGCCGAGGAACTTCTCGATCATCGCGATGGTGCGCGAAACGAGGTTCCCGAGATCGTTCGCAAGCTCCGAGTCGTACCGAGCCCTGAACTGCTCCCACGTGAAGTCCACGTCGCGGCCGTAGGTCCCCTCTCTCATCAGGAAGTAGCGGAGCGCCGACGGCCCGAACATGTCCGCGGCCTCGAGCGGGTCCACGATCACCCCGAGGCTCTTCGAGAGGCGCTGCCCCTTGAAGTACACGAACCCGTGCCCGTAGATGGTCTTCGGGAGCGGGATCCCCGCGCTCATGAGCATCGCCGGCCAGATGACGCAGTGGAAGCGGGTGATGTCCTTCCCGATGAGATGCAGCTCGGCCGGCCACTCCGATGCGAACCGCGCCTCGTCGGTCCCGTAGCCCGCGCCCGTGATGTAGTTCGTGAGCGCGTCCACCCAGACGTAGATGACCTGCGACTCGTCCATCGGGAGTGGCACGCCCCAGGTCGTGCCCGCGCGGCTCACGCTGATGTCGGAGAGCCCCGCCCTGAGAAGCTGGAGGATCTCGTTGCGCCTGGTCTCCGGCTGGATGAACTCCGGATGCTCCTCGATGTGCGAAAGCAGGCGGTCCCGGTACTTCGACAGGCGGAAGAAGTGGTTCTCCTCCTTGATCCACGCCGGCTTCGTTCGGTGCGTCGGGCAGCACCCGTCCGCGAGGTCCTTCTCGAGGAGGAACGCCTCGCACGACTCGCAGTAGTACCCCTCGTACTGCCCGTGGTAGATGTCGTCGCGCATCGCCTCGAAGAGCTTCCGGAGACCGGCGACGTGGTCCTCGTCGGTCGTTCTCACAAAACGGTCGAAGGAGATGTCGAGCTTCGCCCAGATGTTCCGGAACACGAGCTCCATCTCGTCGCAGTACGCCTTCGGGTCCATGCCTCGGGCCCGCGCCGAGCGCTCGACGTTCAGACTGTGCTCGTCGTTGCCCATCTGGAAGTACACGCGGTCGCCCGCGAGGCGATGGAACCGGGCGAACACGTCCGCGGAGATCTTCTCGTAGGCTGTCCCCACGTGCGGGGCGCTGTTGACGTAGTCGATGGCCGTCGTGATGTAGTACTTACTCGGCATCCCTCTCCTCTTCGACCTCGGGCGCCGCTTCGCTCTCGTCCCAGTACTGCTCGATGGCGGGCTCGCCCTCGCCGGTCCCGACGGCGGTGACGCGGGCTCCCTTGAACTCCTCCAGCGTCATCGTCGTCGTCTTCCCCTCGTCGTCCGACAGCGAAATCCTGCTGCGGAAGATGTCCACGGCCACGACCTTCGCCTTCTTCTCCCCCATCTCGACGCGCGTCCCGAGCTTGGGGTACTCGCACCCCGCCTCGGCGTAGAGCGCCCGCTCGTAGCGCAGGCAGCACATGAGGCGCCCGCAGCCGCCGGAGATCTTCGGCGAGCCGGGCGCGAGGTGCTGCTCCTTCACCATCTTGAGCGTGACGGGATCGAAGTCCGCGATCACGCCGCGGCAGCAGTAGTAGCGGCCGCAGCGCCCGTACCCGCCGAGCCGCCGGGCCTCGTCGCGGACGCCGATCTGCCGCATCTCGATGCGCGTCTTGAAGATGCCGGCGAGGTCGCGCACGAGCTTGCGGAAGTCCACGCGGCGGTCGGACGTGAAGTAGAAGCGGATCTTGTTGCCGTCGAACTGCGACTCGACGTCCACGAGCTTCATCGGCAGGCCCTGCTTCGCGACGCACTGCTGGCAGGTCCTGTGCGCCTCCGCCTCCCGGGAGCGGATCTGCGCGAGCCGCTCGAGGTCTTCCGGGGTCGCCCGCCGCAGGATGTGGCCGACGACGCCCTTCTCGCGCTGCTTCCGGCTCGCCGCCTCGCCCTCGCGGATGACGCGCCCGATGTCCTGACCGCGGTCGATGTCCACGACGGCGTGGTCCCCGTTCTCGAACGGGATGTTCCTCGGGTTCGAGAAGAGCGCCTTGCGGCCTCCCTTGAACTCGATCTCGAGGGACTCCGGCGTGCGTCCGACCACCGCCTCAGGCTGCATGCGCCCTCCCGCCTCCCGCCTCCGCCCGCCTGCGGGCGACCGCCACGTCGACCAGGACCGAGGTGAACACGATCGACGGGTTCGAGTACCGCTCGATCGCGCGGCGCGCGTCGTCGATCCTCACCGCGAGGTCGCCGATCGCCCGCGCGTCCATCGCCCGGGCCTGCGCCTCGAGCTGCCGGCGCTGGCGTTCGAAGAGGATCTCCCCGGCCGGGGCGCCGTCCCCGAGCTCCCGCAGGAGCAGCACATCCCGCAGCCACAGGAGCATGAGGTCGAGAAGACGCTCCTGCTCCTGCCGGCCGAGACGGAACGCGATCTGCGACGCCTCGTTGAGGAGCGGCCCGACGCCCGCGGCGCGCTTGCCCGTCATGAGATCGGCGACCCGGCCGAGCTCCGACGCGAGCCCCTCGCCCTCGGCCCGCACGGCCCGCCCGGCGCTGCCGAGCGACACGGCGGCCGCGGCCCTGGCCCGCGCCTTGTTGAACCCCACGCGCTTGTCGGAGAGGAGGATGTCCTCAACGGTGTCGCGCGGGAGCCGCCGGAACTGGATCCTCTGGCACCGCGAGAGCACCGTCGCGGGGAGCGCGTTCAGCCGGGACGTGGTCAGCACGAGGACCGTCGCGTCCGGCGGCTCCTCGAGCGACTTGAGGAGCGCGTTGGCGGCCTCGGGCGTCATCGCGTCGGCGTCGGCGACGACGAACACCTTCCACGGCCCAGTATAGGGCCGCTGGTTGGCCTTCGCCACCACCGCGTCGAGGACGGCCTCCACGGAGATGATGGCCGCCTTGCGCCCGAAGCCGGCGTCGCGGTATCCCGCACGCGCCTGCTCCGCGAGGATCTCCGCGGCCTCCGCGGGCTTCGCGTCCCTCGGCATCGGGAACACGAGGTGGATGTCGGGATGCGCGAGCTTCGCCGCCATTCTGCACGAAGCGCACGCGCCGCACCCCTCGAGCCCCCCGGCCTCGCAGTTCAGCGCCGCCGCGAGCTCGAGCGCGGCGGTCTCCTTCCCGACGCCGTCCGGGCCGTTGAAGACGTAGGCGTGGGCGAGCCGCCGGGCCTCGAAGGCCGAGCGCAGGTGCGCGATCGCGCCGTCCTGTCCCCTGATCCGCGAGAGCGACATCAGCCGGCCCCCGTTCGCCGCCGCGCGACCCGCGCGGCGATCTCACCCGCGAGGCGCGTCGCAGCGATCATGCCGCCCGCGTCGGCGACGCCGCGACCCGCGACGTCGAGCGCGACCCCGTGCCCCGGCGACGTCCGCACGATGGGAAGCCCGAGCGTGACGTTGACCGCGTCGCCGACGCCCCACAGCCGCAGCGGGATGGTCGCCTGGTCGTGGTACATCGCGAGCGCGGCGTCGAACCGCGCGCCTACCTCGCGACCGC
>VGIX01000037.1 GCA_016867725.1 Candidatus Effluviviaceae Genus I sp. | reverse complement strand
AGCGAATGAGCACGAGCTTCGACGCGAGACTGCGCTCGCCCTGCACCAGCCTCGCGAAGTAGACCCCCGCGGCAACGTCCCGCCCGCGCGCATCGCGCCCGTCCCACGCCACCGTGTCCGGCCCCACGGCCTGCGGCCCGCTGCGCAGCACGCGCACGAGTCTCCCGGCCACGTCGTAGACCGCGAGCTCGATCGGACGCGGCTCGGCAACCTCGAACTGGATGACCGAGACGTCGCCGAAGGGGTTGGGCCGCCCGGTGTGAAGCACGAGCCCCGGCGCCACGGGCTCGAGGCCCCGCGCCATGCCCCAGATCTCGATGTCGTCGATGTTCCAGCCGCAGTAGCGGTTCGTCCCGTTGGTCGGCCCGACGGTCCACCTGAGGTAGAGGGTCGCGCAGTCGTCCGGGATGCCGAGGAGGTCGACGTCCATGAACACCCAGCTCGTGTCGCAGATCTCGGTGGGGTTCTCCCACACCGTCACCCAGGTCGCGCCGTCGCGGCTCGCGCTCACGGAGACCTTGTCGCACGACGGGTCCTCGACGCCCAGCCAGCGCCAGAACCTGAGCCGCGCGCCGTACAGGCCCGAGCAGTCGATCGCGTGCGTCGTGAGGTGGCGGAAGTCGATGTTGTTGTTGTAGTCGCCGTAGAGGTTGTATCCGTACACGTTGGGGCCGGTGTGGCCGCTCGTCGGGTCCGGCGTGCCGGCGTGGCCTCCCGCGCCCATCGGCTGGCCCCACGCCCATCGGTCCTGCGTCGCCCACCCCGGGTCCGTGTCGAGGTGCCACGCGTGCTGGAGCGTCGTGGTCCCGACGGAGACGACGATGCTCCGCGCGGTGTCGCCGTGGTGGTTCGTGAGGTTCACGAACCGGAGCGTCGTCGTGTGGAGGCCCTCGCCCAGGAGCTCAGCGCGGTCGTTGATCTCGACCCTCACCTCGGCCGTCTCGCCGGGCCCGAGCGACCCCGCGACGGGGCTCTTGATGTCCGCCCACGTCACGGGCGGGTCCAGCGTCACCGCGTAGTCGAAGCGCGCGCCGCCTTCGTGCGCGATGACGTACGTGGCCGCCTCGGGCGCCAGCGGCCCGCCGGGCGAGCCCTGCGGACGGAACGGCGCCTCGGGGTAGACGCCGATGCCGTCGAGCAGCGTGAAGGCCTTGATGCAGAAGTTCGCCGTGGGGTCGAGGTCCGTGAGGTCCCGCCACCCGGCGTTCGACCTGTAGAAGCTCTGACCGGGCGCCGCGGAGGACCGCACCGTCGTGCGGTAGCGCGCCCCCATGAGGATGGAGATGTCGGAGGTGCGGTCGAACGGCTGGCCGCCGGACGAGAGCTCGAGGTTCAGGTAGAAGGGCCGGCCAACGGTCAGCATCACCGTGTCGGGCAGGTCCACCGTGTGGGCGCCCCGCCGCGCGAGGGTGTCCACCGTCGAGGTGAGGAGGTCGCCGAGCACGCCGTCCTCGAAGCTGCCGTACACGCGGACCGTCGCGACCACGCTGTCGGCGGCGGTGAAGAAGCTCACGGCCGCGAGTCGCTCGCCGCGCTCGGCGGTGAACGCGTTCACGACCTCCGAGACGTCCGCGAGCGTGTCGCGCCAGCCGTGGTAGTCGTGGTAGTACACGCGGTCGTAGGCGAGGGGCTCGACGCTCCTGAAGGTCACGAACCCGAGCTCGGGGTGCCGGCCGGCGTGCTTGTCGTAGTAGGAGATCCAGAAGTACCCGTTCATGCCCCAGCCCGTGCCCCAGCTGTTCTTGCACAGCCACGCCCCCGGATACGGGGCCGACGTGGCGCAGCCGTCGTTCCAGCCCACGATGGCCACGGCGTGGTTCGGCGGGTCGGTCGTGTAGGGAGGCTGGTAGTGGACGCTCCCGTGCGTGTACGCGGTGCCCACGCACAGGCAGGTCGCCGCGGCCCCGTACCGCATGATCTGCCGCTTGAGGGCGTTGAGGCCCTCGAGGGAGGGGCCGGCCTCGAGCCACTCGATGTCACGGACGTAGTAGTGATGGAACCCCGGGCTCGTGCGCGGCGGCGGCTGCGAGTACAGCTGGCCGTCCACGTCGCGCACGGCCCCCTCGGCGCGCGTGAGGTAGGCCGCCGTCATGAGGTAGTCGCCGCCCTCGTGCACGCGGACGCCCTCGCCGTGCGGGGGCACGATGTCGTCGTTGTTGAACTCGTTGAACCCGTTCCACCAGTCGAGGTGGTACTCGGCGAGATCGGGCTCGCCCTCCTCGCCGGCCGCCGCCCAGGCGCCGGTCATGAGCAGGTTGGACTCCAGGGCCGCCATGGCCCCGAAGGTCCAGCAGGTCCCGCCGCTCTGGGCCTTGACGGAGGTGACGTAGTTCACGCCGTTGACGTCGCGAAGATCGAACACCGCGGGGAGCTGGTCCCTGAAGGCCTGATCGTCGGCCGGCGCCGCGTGCGACCGGAGCGCGGGCGCGAGGGCGACGAGCGCAACCAGCAGCGAGCCGACGAGAGCGGGCATGTTCTTCATCGGGGAGCCCTTCCCTTGGAGGAGCGCGCGGCGTCTCCGCGCGGGGGGGGAGGCGTGCCGCGTCGCACCACCGATGGTAGCACCCGGCGGGCGCGCCTTCAAGCGTGGCGCGGCGCCGCCCCGTCTGTGGTAGAGTCGCGCGGCGCCCGGTCGTGGTCACAGGGCGCGCACTGCGAACGGAGGGATGCGTCATGGGACAGCCGGTCACAAGAGGAGCCGCCATGGGCCGTGTTCTCAGCGGCGCCCTTCTTCTGGGGCTCGCGGCGCTCGCGACGGCGACCGGAGGATGCGCGACCGTGCCCATCACCGGCAGGTCCCAGCTCTCTCTGCTGCCTGAGGCCGAGATGGTCGCGCTGGGCGAGCAGAGCTATCGCGAGGTCCTCGCCGGCGCCAGGATCTCGACGGACCAGGCGAAGACGCGGATGGTCGCTGAGGTCGGCGCCAACATCGCTCGCTCGGCCGAGACGTTCATGCGCGCCAACAGCCTCGGCCATCTGCTCGCGAACTACCGGTGGGAGTTCGCCCTCATCGAGGACGACTCGACCGCCAACGCCTTCTGCATGCCGGGCGGGAAGATCGCGGTGTACACGGGCATCCTGCCGGTCACCCGGGACGCCACCGGGCTGGCCGTCGTCGTCGGACACGAGGTCGCCCACGCCATCGCCAACCACGGCGGCGAGCGGATGAGCCAGCTCCTCCTGGCGCAGCTCGGCGGCATGGCGCTCTCGCGGGCCGTCCGCGAGAAGCCCGAGCAGACCCAGGAGCTCCTCATGCTCGCGTACGGCGTCGGGGCGAACGTGGGCGTGCTGCTGCCCTACAGCCGCAGGCACGAGTCCGAGGCGGACCGCATCGGACTCATCCTGATGGCGCAGGCCGGGTACGACCCGGCGGCCGCCGTCCCGTTCTGGCAGCGGATGGCGGCGAGGGGCGGGGGAGCGCCCCCGGAGTTCCTCTCGACGCACCCGTCCCACGCGACGCGCATCGAGGACCTCAGATCCTGGCTCCCGGAGGCGCAGGGGTACTACCGGCCCCAGCCGTAAGGAGCAGGGCGCGCGGGCGGGGCCGCCTCGGCTGGCACGGCCTGTGCAACGGGCTTCTGGACGCACACGGGCTGCTCGGGCTATCATGCCGGAAGGGCACTCCGGAAGCGGCCCCCGCAGGCGGCGGGCATCCGCAGAGAGGCGAGCTTGTGACCTACGACGCGATCAACAGAGGCACCTACGAGCGCAAGGAGCTCACGGGGACCTACGTGCAGGCGAACCTGCACATCCCGGAGGTCCTCATCTTCGTCAAGTACCGGGACGAGATCGCGGGCAAGCGCGTCCTCGACGTGGGCTGCGGCGCCGGCCGCACGGCCGTCTTCCTCTCGCGGTGGACGGAACGCTACACCGCGCTCGACTACTCCTCGCAGATGCTCGAGCGGGCGAGGCGCTGGCTTCCCGACGTCACGTTCGTCCAGTGCGACGCCCGGGACATGAAGGACTTCGGAGACGGCTCGTTCGACGTCGTCTTCTTCGCGAACAACGGCTTCGACAGCCTCGATCACGAGGGGCGGCTGCGCGCGCTGGCAGAGATCCGGCGGGTGCTGGCGCCGGGAGGCCACTTCTTCTTCTCGTCCCACAACAGGGACCACAGGGACGCGCGTCTGCAGCCGACGCTCCGGTTCACGTTTGACCCCTTCATGATGGTGCGCCGCCTCGTGCGCTTCCACCGGTGCGTCAGGAACCACCGGAGGAACAGCGCGTTCGAGCGCGACGAGCGCGAGTACGCCATCGTCAACGACCGTTCCCACAACTACTCGCTCATCACGTACTACATGACCATCCCGGACCAGGTGGCGCAACTCCGCGCCAACGGGTTCGAGACGGTCGAGGTGTATAACCTCGACGGGGAGAACCTCCCGCTGGACGGCGTGGACACCGGGAGCGGGTGGCTCAGCTACGTGGCGAGGCGGCTCGAGGGGTAGGCGGCGGGAGGCGCGATGACGCCGTCGCGGAAGCAGAGCGTGGCCCTCGCGGCTCTGGTCGCGGTGTTCGCGCTCCTGGCGTTTCTCACGTACGCGCTCGAGCCCCTTCGCGAGTCGCTCCTGAGGACGGCCGACGGTTCCACGATTCCCCTCCCTCTCGCGGACGTTTCCCATGTCCAGGCCGCCGCGTGGAACGCCGCCATCGTGCTGGCGTTCTACGGGCTCATGGGGCTCCTCGGCATCTGGCTCTCCGTTCGCGTGGGGATCCCGGGCGTGTTCCGGCCCAAGGCCGGGGTCCGCGCGTGGCTCCTCTGGCCGGCCGGGATCGGCCTCGGTGTCGGAGCGGCGGCGGCGCTGCTCGACCACCTCTTCACGCTCAGGCGAGGCATCTGGGTGGGGTTCCCGCACCCGGAGTTCCCGCTCTCCCTCGTCGCGTCGGCGACGGCCGGCATCGGCGAGGAGATCCTCTTCCGCATGGTGGTCATGGGGCTCGTCGCCTACGCGTGGCTCAGGATCGCGCGCAGCCGGCACGTCCCGACGTCCGAGCTGGGCCCCGCGCGAACGACGGGGCTCTGGATCGGCAACGTCGTCGCGGCCCTCGTCTTCGGCGTCGCGCATCTCCCGACCGTCATGGTGCTTCTCGGAACGACGAGCCTCTCCGGCATTCCGCCCGTCGCGCTCATCGAGCTCTTCGCCATCAACGGCGTCATCGGGATCGCCGCTGGCGAACGGTACGCGCGCGACGGGCTCGTCGCGGCGGCCGGCGTCCACTTCTGGGCCAACGTGTTCTGGCACGTCGTCTGGCCCATGCTCGGTCCGTAGAGAGGTGGGCATGATCCGCGTGGGACACGGCATCGCGCTGGACGAGCGGGAGATCGTCTTGAGGTTCGTGCGCTCGTCCGGGCCGGGCGGCCAGAACGTCAACAAGGTGGCGACGGCCGTCGAGCTCCGGTTCGACGCGGCGCGCTCGCCGTCGCTGCCCGACGACGTGCGCGCGCGGCTTCTGCGGCTCGCGGGGCGGCGCGCCACGCGCGCCGGTGTCGTCGTGATCGACGCGCGCCGGCACCGCACGCAGGAGGGGAACCGGCGCGACGCGGTCGAGCGCCTGGTCGAGCTCGTCGCGCGGGCCGCGGTGCGGCCGAAGCGGCGGAGGCCCACGAAGCCGACCGGGGCGTCACGAGAGCGGCGCATCCGGGCGAAGCGCGCCCGGTCGGAGACGAAGCGGGCGAGGGGCAGGGCGGTCGCCGGCGAGGACTGAGGGGCGGGGGGCTACTCCTCGGGCAGCCTCGGCCGGACCATCACGACCTTCTCGCGCGAGACGACGGCGAGGCCCGGCGCGGCGCCCCGCGGCTTCCGCACGTGCCGCGCTTCGGTGTAGCAGACCGCCACGCGCCCCGACCTGCCCGCCTTGCTATGGTATGCGGCGATCGCCGCGGCCTCGAGGATGGCCGCGCGGTCGGGCTCCCTCCCCGTTCCCGCCTTTCTGAGCACGACGTGCGAACCGGCGGCCTGCCTTGCGTGGAACCAGAGGTCGCCGGGGCGCGCGACCTTGTGCGTGAGCGCGTCGTTGTCGCGGTTCGACTTCCCGACGAGCACCTGCCACCCGCCGGTCACCGTGTAGGTCCGAAAGCGCGCGCGCTCTCCGTCGGCGGTGCGTGGGGCGGCCTCGCGCGGCGGCGGGGCCAGGCGCGCTTCGATCGACGCGAGCGCGGCCTCATCCGCGCGCTCGACCTCGGCGAGGAGCGCGCCGGCGCGCTCGGCCTCCGGCGCGAGCTGCGACAGACGCGCGGGCGCCTTGGCGGCCCTGCGCTCGGCGCGCTTCGCGCGGCGGAACAGGACCTCGGCGTTCTGCGCGGGGGAGAGGGCCGGGTTGAGCGGGATCTCCACGACGGTCGCGTTGTCGTAGTCGAGCACGCGGGCGACCGGATCGCCCTTCCTCACCGCGTCCTTCCGCGCGAGCAGGAGCTGGCCGTGCCGCCGGTACTCGCCCGCCCGCGCGCTCTCCGCGATCTCCGCCTGCACCTTCTCGACGGCGCGGAGCTTCCGGTCGAGCTCGATGCGGACGCGCTTGGCGAGCCGTCGGCGCCTTCGCTCGAGCGCGATGGGGCGCGCGAACTCCGCGTAGACGTGGGCGGCGGCGTCGTTGAACGAAGGGAACTCGCGCGAGCCGTCGCACGGCGCGGTCGGCCGGCCGACCGAGAGCTTCACGTGGAGGCGGCCCTGAGGGTCGCGTCGCCAGTGGACGGTGGGGGGGCCGGCCGCGTCGGGCGTGGCGTGCGAGGACGGCGGCTCGCCCGCGGTCGCGGCGCCGGCCTGCGCCGCCCCCGCGCCGGCCCCCGCTCCCACGAGCGAGAGCCCGGGGCGCCTGCCGAGTTCGACGGCGAGCGCGCGTGTCGCCGTCTCGCCGATGTCGTCCGTTCGTGAGAAGACGACGCGGGCGGACGATGGACGCGGCCCGGGCGCGAGTTCCACGATCGTCGCCCCGCGCAGCTCCCGCTCGAGCGCGCCCTCGCTGCTGCGGCGGCCGGGCGAGGCGGGGGAGACGAAGATGACGCCCGGCGGGTCGGCCGAGATCGTGAGCGCGCGGCGCCCCGTCCCGGCGAGCGCGAGGACGAGCGCGCCCGTGCTCTCGTCGGTCCACGCGTCGCCGACGCGCGCCCCGGCGACCGTCGGGGCGATCTCCTCGATGAGGAGCGCGAGCGCTGTTGCGTCCATGGACCCTCCGACCCCGACCTGCGCGACCCTCGGCAGCCGGGCCTCGCGCAGTATAGCCCCGCGGTCACGCGGCCGTCAATGCGGCCACGAATTCCCCAGAGAATCGGAGGAAACGCGGCCGCATCGTTGACTCCGGCGGCTGGCCGCGCTATAGTCGCCGCATTGCCCGGCAGACGGAAGGAGGTCGCCCGTGCTCAGGAGCATGACCGGCTACGGAAGCTCCGAGCGGACCGTCGGGAGCCGGCGCATCCGCGTTGAGGTGCGCTCGGTCAATCAGCGGTTCCTCGACATCCAGATCAAGTCACCCCGCCTCCTCCTGCAGATCGAGGACAGGATCAAGAAGGCCATCGAGCGCGCGATGGCGCGCGGCCGCGTCAGCGTGTACGCCGAGTGGCACGACGCGGAGGCCGCGGCGTGCACGGCCGTGAACCTGACGGCGGCTCGGGGGCTCGTCGAGTCGCTCAGGAAGCTCCAGTCCGAGCTCTCCCTCCCCGGCGAGGTCACCGTCGGCCTCGTTGCCTCGCAGCCCCAGATCATCGAGCAGATCGAGGAGACGCCGTCCGCGGACGACATCTGGCGGGACTTCTCCCCGGCGCTCGACGCCGCGCTCGCCGAGCTCGTCGCGATGCGCGAGCGCGAAGGCGCGGAGCTTGCGCGCGATCTCGCCGCTCGCCTCGACGCCGTGGACGGGCTCTCGAAGACGCTCGAGAAGTCGGCGCCGCGGGCGGCCGCGCTCGAGAAGGCGCGGCTCGCCGAGCGCGTGAAGACGCTCATGGGCGAGGGCGTGGCCGTCGACGAGGCGCGGCTCGCGCAGGAGATCGCGATGGCGGCGGAGCGCGCCGATTACACCGAGGAGGTCGTGCGCCTCAAGTCGCATGTGTCGCAGGTGCGCCGCTGCCTCGCGGCCGGGGAGCCCGTCGGCAAGCGCCTCAACTTCCTCGTGCAGGAGATGCACCGTGAGGTGAACACCACCGGCTCGAAGAACTCGGACTCCGCCGTCGGCGCGGCGGTCATCGCGCTCAAGGAGGAGGTGGAGAAGCTCCGCGAGCAGGTGCAGAACATCGAGTAGCGGGTCGGGGCGCGCGTCGCTCCGGCCGTCGGAGGTTCGGACGTGAACAGCTTCCTCCTCAACATCGGCTTCGGCAACGTGGTCGCCTCGCACAGGGTCGTCGCGATCGTCACGCCCGGCTCGGCGCCGGTCAAGCGCCTCAAGGACCACGCGAAGCGCGCCGGCAAGCTCGTGGACGCGACGCAGGGCCGCCGCACGCGCGCGGTCATCGTGACGGACAGCGACCACGTCATCCTCTCCGCGGTTGCCGCCGAGACGATCACCCAGAGGCTCGAGGGCCGCGACGGCGCGGTCGAGGGCTAGCCTGACGCGCGGGCCGCGCGGCCCGTCGGGGAGACGCATGAGGCGACAGGGCTTCCCCATCGTCATATCCGGCCCGTCGGGGGTCGGGAAGTCGACCATCTACAAGCGGGTGCTCGAAGCCGACGGGGGCGTCGCGTACTCCGTGTCGGTCACGACGAGACCGATGCGGCCGGGCGAGGCGAACAAGGTGGACTACGAGTTCGTGTCGCCGGCGGAGTTCGACGCGCTCGTCGCGCGCGACGAGCTCGCCGAGTGGGCGCTCGTGCACGGGCACCAGTACGGGACGCGGCGGAGCGCGATCGAGTCGCACACGAAGGAGGGCCGGGACGTCGTGATGGACCTCGACGTCCAGGGCGGGATGTCCATCAAGCGGCTGTACCCCGAGGGCGTGCTCGTCTTCGTGCTCCCGCCCTCGTGGGAAGCGCTCGAGCGGAGGCTCCGCTCGCGCGCGACCGACTCGCCGGAGGTCATCGAGACGCGGCTTCGGAACGCGCGCGAGGAGATGAACTGGGCGCCGAGATACGACTACGCGGTGGAGAACGAGAGCCTCGACGAGGCGGTGCGGCAGACGCTCGTCATCATCGAGGCCGAGAGGTTGCGGGCCTCGCGGTTCGTGTGGAACGGACCCGTCGCGGCCCGCGGGACCCGCTGACAGGGGAGGAGCATTGGACCAGGTCAAGAAGTCGGATCTGCTCAAGTACGCGAAGAACGAGTACTTCGCGGCGATCCTGGCCGCGAAGGTCGCGCGCCGTCTGCATGCGACGCAGCCGGAGAAGCGACCGGACGCGACGGCGAAGGTCACGTCGCTCGCGCTCAAGCTCATCACGGACGGTCAGGTCGAGTACGACACGCCCGTTCCGCCCGCGGCCCCCGAGGACCTGCTGGGCGGGGAGAGCGGCGCGGAGAAGCAGGAGGCGTAGTCATGGCCGCGCCGCTCGCGGGCAGGACGGTCGTGCTCGGCGTCACGGGCAGCATCGCCGCCTTCAAGGTCCCGCACGTCGTGAGCCGGCTCACGGCGCTCGGCGCGAACGTCGTCGTCGTGATGACGGCGAACGCCACGCGGTTCGTCGCGCCGCTCACGTTCGAGACCCTCTCCGGCAACGAGGTCATCACCGACATGTGGCCCGAGAGGAAGGCCGGCGTCGCACCGGTCGAGGAGGCCGTGTCGGGCCGGGAGCGGTTGCGTCACGTGCACCTCGCCGAGGCGGCGAGCCTGGCCATCGTCGCGCCCGCGACGGCGAACATCATCGGGAAGTTCGCAACGGGCGTCGCCGACGACTTCCTTTCCACCGAGCTTCTCGCGATGGCGTGCCCGGTCATCGTCGCGCCGGCGATGAACGTGAACATGATGGAGTCCGCGGCGGTGACCGAGAACCTCGAGACGCTCAGGCGGCGCGGGGTCATCGTCGTGGAGCCGGAGGTGGGGCGGCTGGCCAGCGGCGCGGTCGGGCGCGGCAGGCTCGCCGACCCCGAGGACATCCTGCGCGCCGCGCTCGGCGTTCTTCTGCCGCCGCAGGACCTCGCGGGGAAGCGCGTGCTCGTGACGGCCGGGCCGACCGAGGAGCCCATCGACCCGGTGCGGCACGTCGGGAACCCCTCGACCGGCACGATGGGGTACGCGATCGCGGAGCGGGCGGTCGCGCGCGGGGCGGACGTGGTGCTCGTGTCCGGCCCGACCGCGCTCGCGGCGCCCGCGGGGCTCAGGTTCGTCCGCGTCCGCACGACGCGCGAGATGCGCGACGCGGTGCTCGCCGAGCTTCCCGAGACCGACCTCGTCGTCATGGCCGCGGCGCCCGCCGACTATCGGCCCGTCTCGCCGTCGGCCGGGAAGATCAAGAAGACCGCGCCGAAGCTCACGCTCGAGCTCGAGCGCACCGAGGACATCCTGTCCGAGGTCGCGAAGGCGAAGCGGCCCGGCGTCGGCGTCGTGGGCTTCGCGCTCGAGACCGACGAACTCGTGGCGAACGCGAAGCGCAAGCTCGCCGAGAAGGAGCTCGACCTCATCGTGGCGAACGACCCCACGGTAGAGGGCGCCGGGTTCGGGACGGGGACGAACGTGGTGACGATCGTCGGGCGGTCGGGCGCCGTGGAGCCTGTGGCGAAACTACCGAAGCTGCAGCTTTCGGACATCGTGCTCTCACGCGCGATCGCCGAACTCGGGTGGGGCGGGCGATGAGCGGGCGGGACGGGCGATGAGAGCACGGGGATGGCGATGAGCGCACGGGACGGCCGCGAGGCGAGGGGACTCCTCGCGCAGTACCTCTCCCAGCTCGCCGCAGAGGGCGAGCAGGAGCTGTACCTCGCGCCCGACGTCGCGGCGGCGCTGAAGAGCGGTCTGGCGTGCCTGGCGGGCGGCGGGGCGACGGAGGCGCCGACTCCGCCGACCGCGCCGGCAGCGCGCGCGGCCGCGGCGGGCGCTCCCGCGCGCGAGCCCGAGGTGGTCGTCGTCGAGTCCATCCTCGGCGCCAAGAAGAAGGGAGCGCCCGACATGTTCACCGAGCCGTCGCCGCTCGAGCGGTGCGCGGCGCTGGACGAGGTCGAGCGGCTCGCGTCGGCATGCGACAGGTGCGAGCTCGCGCGGACCCGGACGAAGGTCGTCTTCGGCGTCGGGAACCCGCACGCGCGGCTCATGTTCATCGGCGAGGCGCCGGGCCACGACGAGGACGTGCAGGGCATCCCGTTCGTCGGCCGCGCGGGGCAACTGCTCAACAAGATCCTCGACGCGGCGGGCATCGCGCGCGACGACGTGTACATCGGCAACATCATCAAGTGCCGTCCGCCGAACAACAGGACGCCGCTCACGAGCGAGATCGACGCGTGCTCGCCGTACCTCGTGAAGCAGCTCGAGCTCATCAAGCCGAGGGTCGTCTGCGCGCTCGGGCTGCCCGCGACCACGACGCTCCTCGGGCTCAAGGGCTCGATGGGCAGCATGCGCGGGAAGATCTACCGATATGGCGACATCCGGGTCATCCCGACGTATCATCCCGCGGCGGCGCTGCGCGACCCGAACTACAAGCGGCCGATGTGGGACGACTTCCTCATCGTGAAGAGGGAGTACGAGAGAGCGTGAGCGAGTCCGTCAACGAGCAGATCGAGTTTCTCAAGCTCATCGTGCAGAGGCTTGACTCCGCCGGGATTCCATACATGATGACCGGCTCGATGGCGATGGCGTTCTACGCGGTCCCCCGGATGACGCGGGACCTCGACCTGGTCATCGAGTGCAGGCCGGCCGACGCGGAGACGATCGCGGCGTTGTTCCAAGGAGACTGCTACGCGGACCGGGCCGCCATCCGAACCGCCGTGGAGCGCAGGGGCTCGTTCAACATCATCCACTCGAAGTGGATGATCAAGGCCGACTTCATCGTGCGGAAGGACGATCCATACCGCGTTGCGGAGTTCGCGCGCCGGCGGACCGTCAATGTCGGCGGCGCACGCGTGGCGGTCGTTGCCCCCGAGGACCTCATCCTGTCCAAGCTCGTCTGGTCGCGGGAGGGCGATTCGGATCTTCAGCTCCGGGATGCGCACGCCGTGGCCGACGCAGTCCGGGAGGTCGACCGGCAGTACATGCGCGGCTGGGCCGCGCGCCTCAGCGTGGCCGACCTGCTGGAGAAGATCGGAGGCGCATGAACGACACGCTGCCCGACGTCGCGGCGCGCTACAGGCGCATGATCATGGCACTCGCTCCCGCCGAGCGCGCGGCCATGGCCGGGCGCATGTTCGAAGCGGCCCGGGCGCTGGTCGTCGCCGGCATCCGCGAGCGGCTCGGCGCGGACGTGTCCGAGCGGCGCCTTCGCGAGGAGATCTTCCTCGCGTTCTACGGCCGCGACTTCGCGGCCCCGGAAAGGGAGCGGATTCTCGCGCACCTGCGCGCGGCGTGACCGACGCGCACGGAGGCACCATGTCGAACGGGAAGACGATGACGGCGCGCGTCGCGCCCCAGGGCGCCGCGGACCGCGTTCCGCCGCAGGCGGGCGACGCCGAGTGCGCCGTGCTCGGCGCGATGCTGCTCGACAAGGCGGCCATCGGCATCGCGACCGAGATGCTCGACGAGCAGTGCTTCTACAAGAACGAGCACCGGCGCATCTGGAACGCGGTCGTGGACATGTTCTCCCGCGACGAGGTCGTGGACCTCGTCACGCTCACGCAGGAGCTCAAGAAGCGCAAGGAGCTCGACGACTGCGGCGGCGCGGCGTATCTCTCGGAGCTCATCGGGAGCGTCGCGACCTCGGCGAACGTGCGCTACCACGCCAAGATCGTGCTCGAGAAAGCGGTGCTCCGGCGGCTCATCAACGTCGCGACCGAGGTCGTGTCGGAGGCGTACGACGCGAGCGGCGACGCCTCGGAGATCCTCGACCGCGCCGAGCACTGCATCTTCGAGATTGCGCAGGCGAAGGTGCGCCGCGGCTTCGTGCCGATGAAGGACATCCTCAAGCACAGCTTCGAGATCATCCAGGAGCTGTACGACAAGAAGCAGCACGTGACCGGCGTGCCGTCCGGGTTCGACGACCTCGACGCCCTCACCTCCGGGTTCCAGCGGAGCGACCTCGTCGTCATCGCGGGGCGGCCCTCGATGGGGAAGACCGCGCTCGCGCTCAACGTTGCCGCGAACGCGGCCATCAAGGCCGGCATCCCCGTCGGCATCTTCAGCCTCGAGATGGGGCGCGAGCAGCTCGTGCAGAGGATGCTCTGCTCCGAGGCGCGCGTGGACGCGCACAAGCTCCGCACCGGCTACCTCGCCGACCGCCACTGGTCGAGCCTGACAACCGCGGCCGGGCTTCTGTCCGACGCGCCGATCTTCATTGACGACACGCCCGCGATGACCGTGCTCGAGATGCGCTCGAAGGCGCGCAGGCTCAAGGCCGAGTCGAACGTCGGTCTCGTCATCGTGGACTACCTCCAGCTCATGCGCGGGTTCGGCAAGATCGAGAACCGCACGCAGGAGATCTCCGAGATCTCGCGCTCGCTCAAGGCGCTCGCGAAGGAGCTCGATCTCCCCGTCATCGCGCTCTCGCAGCTCTCGCGTGCGGTGGAGTCGCGCGGCGGCGAGCGGCGGCCCATCCTCTCGGACCTCCGCGAGTCGGGCGCCATCGAGCAGGACGCCGACGTCGTGGCGTTCGTGTACCGCGCGGAGATGTACGAGCGGACCCCGGAGAACATGGGGCTCGCCGAGCTCATCGTCGCGAAGCAGCGGAACGGCCCGACCGACACCGTGAAGCTCGCGTTCCGGTCGGAGTGCACGCGGTTCGAGAACCTCTCCATGAGGCGCGAGGCACCCGTTGAGGAATTCTAGCGGCGCGCGGACGATCGATCCCGTCGCCGTGCCCGCGGGCATGCTGGCCGGCCTCGGGCGCGTCGCGCTCACGCTGGTGGGAGAGACCGGCGCGGCCGGCATCCTGTTCTGGCGGTCGGTCCGCGCCATGCGGTTCGCGCCGCGCTCGGTCGCGCTCATCGCCGAGCAGATGCGGCGCACCGGCATCGAGTCGCTCCCGCTCGTCGTCATCACGGCGGTGTTCACGGGCGGCGTGACCGCGGTGCAGGCCGCGTACCAGCTTAAGGAGTTCATCCCGCAGCTCTACCTCGGCACGGCCATCTACAAGTCGGTCGTCATCGAACTGGGGCCCGTGCTCACGGCGCTCGTCGTCGGCGGGCGCGTCGGCGCGTCCATCGCGGCGGAACTCGGCACGATGCGCGTGACCGAGCAGATCGACGCGATGGAGGCGATGGCGATTGACCCGGTGCGCTACCTCGCGATGCCGCGGCTCCTCGCCGCGCTCGTCATGCTGCCCGCGCTCACGGTGTTCGCCGACGCGCTCGCGATCGGCGGCGGGTTCCTCGTGGCGAACGTGTCGCTCGGCGTGTCGCCGAAGACGTTCATCGAGGGCATGAAGATGTTCTTCGCCGCGCAGGACGTCTACGGCGGGCTCATCAAGGCGTTCGTGTTCGGCGGCATCATCGCGCTCATGGGGACGGCGGCGGGCCTGCGCGCGCGCGGCGGCGCGGTCGGCGTGGGCATGGCCGCGACGCGCGCGGTCGTGACGACCTGCGTGCTCATCCTCATCAGCGACTACGTGCTCGCGACGGTGCTGTTCAGGATCATCTTCAGGTGAGGTGAAGTCAGGGAACTGGTCGCAATCCGCGACCAGTTCCCCGAGCACCAGAGGCGCTCGTGACCGACTCCGCTCTCATCGAGATCCGCGGCGTGCACAAGACCTTCGAGGGCAACCACGTCCTCCGGGGCGTGGACCTCGGCGTGCGCGCAGGCGAGACGCTCGTCGTCCTCGGACCGTCGGGCTGCGGGAAGAGCGTGCTCCTCAAGCACATCATCGGGCTCCTTCGGCCCGACCGCGGCGCGGTCCTCTTCGAGGGGCGCGACATCGGCCGGATGGGGCCGCAGGAGCTCGCCGAGGTCCGGAAGCGCTTCGGCATGGTGTTTCAGGGCGCCGCGCTCTTCGACTCGATGACGGTGGGGGAGAACGTCGGGCTGCCGCTCGCCGAGCACCGCGGCATGAAGGGCGCGGAGCTCGAGGCGGTCGTCGAGCGGAAGCTCGAGCTCGTGGGCCTTGCCGGCGTGCAGCGCCTCTCGCCCGCGCAGATCTCGGGCGGCATGAAGAAGCGCGCCGCGCTCGCGCGGGCCATCGCGCTCGACCCGGCCGTCGTGCTCTACGACGAGCCGACGACCGGCCTCGACCCGGTGATGGCCGAGCAGATCAACGTGCTCATCCGCGACCTGCAGCAGAAGCTCAGGACGACCTCGGTCGCGGTCACGCACGACATCCACAGCGCGGAGTTCATCGGGACGCGCGTGGCGCTCATGGACGAAGGCAGGATCGCGTTCGTCGGGGCGACGAGCGAGCTTCGGACGACGGACAACGAGGCGGTGCGCAACTTCATCGCGCGCGGGAGGCGAGGCGATGTCAGAGCACAGGAATGAACTCAAGGTCGGCGCGCTGATCGTCGCGGCGGGGATCGTGCTCGTCGTGGGCGTGCTCTGGCTGGCGGGGTTCCAGCTCGGCGACACGAAGTACCCGCTCACGGTCATCTTCCCCGAGGTGGGCGGGCTCACGCGGGGCGCGCGCGTGACGGTGGCGGGGGTGGAGTCGGGGAACGTCGAGAACCTCGGGCTCATGCCGGACGGGAAGGTCAGGGTGAGCATCCTCGTGCGGCGCGACATCCGGCTGCCGAAGGACTCGCGGTTCTCGGTCGCGAGCTACGGGCTCATCGGCGAGAAGACGGTGGCCGTGCGACCGGGCGAGTCGCAGGAGTTCTACGAGCCCGGCTCGACCATCATCGGCGGGTACGACAAGGGGCTCGGGGATGTCGTGAGCGAGATGGGCGAGGCGCTCACGGAGATCCGCTCGGTGCTGAAGTCGGCCGACGAGGTCATCTCGGACCAGGAGGGCCGGCAGAACATCAAGGACGCGCTCGGGAACGCGAGCGTCGCGACGACCGATCTCAAGGGCGCGGCGGCCGACCTCAAGGTGCTCGCGAGCGACCTCAGGGCGTTCGTCGAGGCGAAGACGCCGGCGGCGGGCTCGACGCTCGACGCGATGGAGGAGGCGTCGGCGAAGTTCGCGAAGGCCTCCGGCGACCTCGAGCGCGTGGCGGCGTCGCTCGACACCATCGTCGCGCGGATCGAGTCCGGGCAGGGCTCGCTCGGCCGGCTCGTGAACGAGAGCACGGCGCACGACGAGTTCATCGCGGCGGTCGCCGAGGTGCGCGCGCTCGTCGCGGAGATCAAGCGGAACCCGAAGAGCTTTGTGAGGTTCTCGATATTCTGAGGTGGCGGCTTGCCCCCTTCGATTCCCCTGTGAAGGGTCATCGCGTGAAGACCAAGACCGTCTTCTTCTGCAAGAACTGCGGACACGAGTCTGCGAAGTGGTTCGGGAAGTGCCCGGGCTGCGGCGAGTGGAACACGCTCGTCGAGCAGGCGGCGGCGCCGACGAAGTCGCGCGTGTCGTCGCCGGCCGCGCGGCGCGAGGAGCCTGTGCCGCTTCCCGACATCGGGACCGGCACGGCCGAGCGGCTCGCGACGGGCATCGGGGAACTGGACCGCGCGCTCGGCGGCGGCATCGTGCCGGGCGCGGTCGTGCTCGTGGGCGGAGACCCGGGCATCGGGAAGTCCACGCTTCTTCTCCAGATGAGTGGGGCCGTGGCGGCGGGTGCCACCGTCCTCTACGTGAGCGGCGAGGAGTCCGCCGGCCAGCTTCGCATGCGCGCCGACCGGCTCGGCATCGCGTCGCGCGACATCATGGTGCTCGCTGAGACCGACGTCTCGCGCGTCATCGAGGAAGCGGCCGCGCGCGCGCCCGGCGTCCTCATCCTCGACTCCATCCAGACGGCGTACCATCCCGACGTGACCGGCTCGCCGGGCAGCGTCTCGCAGGTGCGCGAGTGCGCGGCGCGGCTCCTGCGGCTCGCGAAGGAGTCGGGCGTGCCCGTTTTCATCGTCGGGCACGTGACGAAGGAAGGCGCCATCGCGGGCCCGCGCATCCTCGAGCACATGGTGGACACGGTGCTCTACTTCGAGGGCGACAAGCGGCTAGCGTACCGCATCCTGCGCGCGACGAAGAACCGCTACGGCTCGACCGACGAGATCGGCGTGTTCGAGATGACCTCGGACGGACTGCGCGAGGTGGCGGACCCGTCGGGGCTCTTCGTGTCGGAGGGGCGGCACGCGCGGCCCGGGTCGGTCGTCATCGGGTGCATCGAGGGGACGCGCGCGCTCATGGTGGAGATCCAGGCGCTCACGGGGCTTACGAACTACGCGGTGCCGCAGCGGTCGAGCACGGGGATCGACAGGCGGCGGCTGCCGTTGATCCTCGCGGTGCTCGAGCGGCGAGGCGGGCTGTCTCTCGGGAATCGTGATGTGTTCGTGTCCGTCGCGGGCGGCGTGCACGTCGAGGAGCCGGCCGCCGACCTCGGCATCGCGCTCGCCGTCGCGTCGAGCTACTGGGACGCGCCCGTGGACGACCGGACGGCCGTGTTCGGCGAGATCGGCCTCGGCGGCGAGATCCGGCGCGTGACGCTCGCGGGGAAGCGGCTCGCGGAGGCCGCGCGGCTCGGGTACACGCGCGCGGTCGTCCCGCGCGGGGCGGTCGCGGCGCGCGAGAGGCCGAAGGGCATCGAGGTCGTCGAGGTCGCGGGCATCGGGGACGCGATCGAGCAAGTGCTCGGTGCGGGCGCGAGGCGGCGCGGGAAGCGCGCGGGCGGCGCGGGCTTCGGAGCGGCTGGTTCGGGGCGCGGCCCCGGGGCCGCCGGGCCCGGGCCCGAGGAGGTGTAGCGTGGCGCGCGTCGGGGCGATACTGGTGGCGGCGGGCGCCTCAACGCGTGCGGGGGGAGGGACGGCGAAGCAGTTCCAGGTGCTGGGCGTCGAGCCGATGTTCGTGCACGCGCTCAAGTGCCTGGTCCCGGTCGCCGATGAGATCGTGGTGGTCGCGCCCGCGGATGCCGTCGAGACGGCCCGCGGGCTCGTTCTTGAGTCGGGCGTGTGCGGGACGGTGCCCGTGGGCGTGGTCGCGGGCGGCGCGCGGCGGCAGGACTCGGTCGCGCGTGGGCTCGCCGCGCTGCGCGGCGACATGGAGGTCGTGCTCGTGCACGACGCGGCGCGGCCGTTCGCGTCCGCCGAGCTTGCGCGGCGCGTGGTCGAGGCCGTGGTTGTCGGCGGCGAGCGCGGCGCGGTCGTGCCCGTGGTGTCCGTGCCCGACACCGTGAAGCGCGTTGACGCGGGCGCGGTCGTCGCGACCCTCGATCGTTCGGTGCTCGGGCTCGTGCAGACGCCGCAGGGGTTCACGCGCGCGACGCTCGCGGACGCGCTCGCGGCGCTCGGCGATGCGGTCGTGACCGACGACGCGCAGGCGGTGGAGCTTGCGGGCGGTCGGGTCGCCGTCGTCGAAGGCGAGCCGGGGAATGTGAAGGTGACGACGGGGGCGGACCTCGAGACGGCCCGGTTGCGACTCGGCGCTGCGGTCGGGCTCGATGCCTCGGTTCGCGTGGGCATCGGCTACGACCTGCATCGTCTGGTTCCGGGCCGGCGGCTGGTGCTCTGCGGCGTCGAGGTGCCGTTCGAGAAGGGACTTGAAGGTCACTCGGACGCCGACGTCGCGACGCATGCGGTGATGGATGCGCTCCTGGGCGCGGTCGCCGCCGGCGACATCGGGCAGCACTTCCCGCCGGGTGACCCGGCGTATCGGGGCATCTCGAGCCTTGTGCTCCTGGAGCGCGTGGTCGAGATCGTCCGGACGCGAGGGTTCGCCGTGCGGTTCGTGGATGTGGTCATCGTGGCGGAGAAGCCGCGACTCGCGCCGTTCATTCCCCAGATGCGGCAGAAGCTCGCGCGCGTGCTCGGAGTGCCGCTCGGCGCTGTGTCCGTGAAGGCGACGACGACGGAGGGGATGGGGCCGGAGGGCACGGGCGAGGCGATGTCGGCGAGGGCGGTGGGGGGAGTGAGAGCCGCGCGGTGATCCGATGTGCGGCAGCCACCAGTGAGGCAACTCGCCGGAACGCAGGAAT